>JAGYOL010000141.1 GCA_018399555.1 Kiritimatiellia bacterium
ATACCATACCTGCCCACTTCCATAAATTCAGGAACCGCAGAATCAGCTGACAATTCTGACCTGACGGAAGAAACTTTTTCAGACATTCGAACTCAGAGAGCCGCTTTGACAATCGCGGCGAAAGAGTCTGCTACCAGCGCGGCTCCTCCGATGAGCCCACCGTCAATATCAGGCTGGGCCAGCAGTTCAGCCGCATTATCCGGTTTCATACTGCCGCCGTATTGAATCTGTATGGCATTGGCAACATTACCGGAAGATATACCGG
Organism: Kiritimatiellia bacterium; assembly: GCA_018399555.1. Classification (GTDB taxonomy): domain Bacteria; phylum Verrucomicrobiota; class Kiritimatiellia; order RFP12; family UBA1067; genus M55B167. Next base: position 266 of record JAGYOL010000141.1, read on the forward strand.
CCAGTGTGCGGCGGATCAAGGCGTGAACCTCCTGCGCCTGCGCTGGCGTAGCCGTTCGACCGGTACCGATGGCCCAGACCGGCTCATAGGCGATCACAACTCTGCTCAGGTCATCACCCAGATCGGCCAGACCCTCCACAACCTGACTGGTAACCACCTGTTCCATCTGACCGCTGTCGCGCTCTTCCAGAGTTTCTCCAACACACACAATCGGAATCAGACCGGCCTTGAGTGCGGCTTGGGTTCGTTTGTTGACACTCTCATTGCTTTCACCGAAATACTGCCGGCGCTCACTGTGACCGATAATCGCATAACCAACACCCAGCTCACACAACATTGTAGCTGAAATTTCACCGGTGAATGCGCCGGATTCCGCCCAGTGCACATTCTGCGACCCCAGGCTTATAAAGCTCTCTTTGAGTGCCGCACCGGCATCCTTCAAGTCGGTTGCGGGTGGACAAACCACCACATCTACACCTGTCACGCCATCCAAAGCGCTTTTAATCTCATCAATCAGCACAACCGCCTCCGCAGCAGTCTTGTTCATCTTCCAGTTACCAGCAATAATCTTTGTCCGCATAGCGAAAAATCTCCTTTAAATGGAACATATTATGGCGTTTCGCCTAGAGTGATGCAAGCCAGTTTATCACTGCTTTTCCCTCGTCGAATTTCATGTCTGCGCCTCTTCCAGCGACACATAAAGTTGCCCGCGAATGTACTAAGCGCGCTCATGCCGCTTGCAAAGCGGCTACTACATTGCTGCGCTGTTTTCGAAGGAATCGATGCCGATAGTCGCTTCACTCTTCTCTCTTCCACCCCTTCTCTCTCTCCGTGACTCCGTGCCTCCGTATTAAAAACCTCTCCAGCTCCCTCTCCAAACAACGAACTCATTCGAAACGACGACATTTCACGCCTGCCTCAGCCAGCAGTTTCTGAGTCTGCTCGGTGAAAGCGTAGTCGCCGCCGTAAACCACCTCACGGATGCCGGCATTGATTATCAGTTTGGCGCAGGTAAGGCATGGGCTGATAGTGACATAGATTGTGGCGCCCTCCAGACGGATACCGTAGTAAGCCGCCTGACAGATCGCATTCTGCTCAGCATGCACGCAGATACACTCCTCCAGACTTGATCCCGATGGAGCAGTGCCGGCACAGCGGGCACAGCCCCCGGCAAAGCAGTTTGTCACTCCACGCGGAGTGCCATTATACCCGGTCGAAATGATGCGATTCTCGGAAACCACCACCGCCGCAACCTTGCGGCGCAAACAGTTGGCACGCGAAGCCACAACCTGGGCAATGTTCATAAAATAGGTGTCCCAGTCGGGACGCGGATCAACAACATTCTCTTTAACTGACATAAATCTCTCCATTTCGGAAAAAAGCTATTATGCAGGGAGAACGCGAAAAGAGTCAATCCACATTCCATTTTATTCTTCCAGCAAGCGTGAAAAAACTCTATGATGCCCGCTGTTGTTAACCCGGAAACAGAAGTTGCTAACATGTCAAAATTTGTCATCAAGGGACGCAAGGCGATTGGAGGGATTTATTATGTGCCCGGCAATAAGAACGCCGCTCTGCCGATGCTGGCAGCATCCCTGCTTACCACCGAGCCCGTAACCCTCTCGAATGTGCCGTTCATCGCCGATGTGCTCACAATGATCGATCTGCTGCGAAGCATGGGGGTCGATGTGCAGGGTGACCGTGAGAGCCACACGGTCAAAGTACACGCCAAACGCGTTAAAAACACACGTCTGGATCGGGAACTCTGCAACCGGGTGCGTTCGTCAATTCTATTCGCCGGTCCGCTGCTAGCCCGGCGCGGTTCGGCGCGGCTGCACTCACCGGGCGGCGATGTAATCGGACGGCGCCGACTGGACACGCATCTTGACGGACTGCGTCAGCTGGGTGCCACCATCCACAAACGCGGGACAGCCTACACCTTCAATATGACCAGACGCCCGGTCGCGACCCGCATCATGCTGGATGAAGCCAGCGTCACGGCCACCGAAAATTTAATCATGGCGGCGGCTTTGGCCGAAGGTACCAGCGTGCTTTACAACACCGCATGCGAGCCGCATGTGCAGAATTTATGCCGCATGATCAATGACATGGGCGGTCGAATAAGCGGTATCGGCACCAATCTGCTGACTATCGAGGGAGTACGCAAACTACATGGCACAGAGCAGTGTGTCGGAGCCGACACCATTACGGCCGGCAGCTTCATCACCGCCGCAGTCGTAACCGGTGGAGATCTGACGCTGCGTAACATTGAACCCTTCGACTTTGAAGTTCTCGAAAAACCTTTCCGGCGTTTCGGTGTGCGCTGGCAGATCAACCCGCAGGAGCGCAGCATCCGCATCCCTCCGCGTCAGCGGTTGAAAACCGAGTATGATTTCGGCGATGCTATACCGAAAATCGAGGATGGCCCCTGGCCGATGTTTCCTTCGGATCTGATGAGTGGGCTGATAGTTCTGGCGTCGCAGACGCGGGGGACGGCTCTGTTCTTTGAAAAGATGTTTGAAAGCCGCATGTATTTCGTCGATCATCTGATCGGCATGGGTGCACGTATTGTTCAGTGCGACCCCCACCGTATTGTGGTCACCGGGCCCTCCAAACTGCAGGGCACTCAGGTCAGCAGCCCCGATATCCGCGCCGGCATGGCCCTGTTGATTGCCGCGCTCTGCGCACGCGGCGAGACGGAAATAATGAATGCAGAAAGCATCGACCGCGGCTATGAAAACGTCGAGATTGAGTTATCCGGACTTGGTGCCGGCATTGAGCGGGTTGAATGAGAACTACTTAGAACTCTTACGACGGCGGTGGCTTCTGCCACGATGCTGACGTTTGCGCCGTGTTGACGACTCAACCTCGTCACTGCTGCTGGCTCCCCTATGCTGACGCGCCTCCTGTTCCAGCTGACTCCACTGCTCGTAATTCGTGAACTCTGTTTTTTCAGCTGCACAGATGAGTTTCCTGAACAAAAAGGCCTCGGAAAAATTAACACTGCGCGCAAAACGCTCCGAGCGTGCTCCGGCCGGAGCCCTGTCGAAACGCGGCAGCATCTCAATCACTGCAACGGCGGTGTAAATCACCGCCTTGGGTACATTCAGTCGAACGGACAACGGATGCGCTATCCTGCGGGCGATGCTCATCCGGTTTGCGCGGCCGTTCGGCATACGTTTTCTTTCTGTTTCAAACTCATCGACAAAAAGCGGATAACAAAGAACGGCGGTTCTCAAACCATTTGAAAACCCACCGTTTTCCGGCGCGGCATCCAGTGCGGCCAGATATTTCCAGAGCGGCGAGGCTTCGCCGCCGTTGTGATCAATATAATCGCTGATCTGCGGCAACAAATCTTCCAGCAACTTGAAACGCCACATCATTCTGAAAGAGCTTTCGCTTGCATTGACGGTGAAAAGGCGGAAAACCTCCTCGCAGATACGCGGCATTGAGGCGTTCAGTATATCGGCGTGGTGCGCTTTGATGGCTCTGCAACAGCTCTTATCAAGGGTGAAGTCAAGCTTGGCGGCAAACCGGACAGCTCTCATCATGCGAACAGGATCCTCGCGGAAACGGACACCGGGGTTGCCGATGCTGCGGATCACCTTGCTCTCCAGATCTTTAAGCCCTCCGACATAGTCGATCACCGTGAAACTCTTGATATCATAAAAGAGTCCGTTCACCGTGAAATCACGTCGCCGCGCATCCTCCGCAGGAGAGCCGAAGGTATTGTCTTCACTTTGATACAACCCTGATTCGCCGCCCCTTTTTTTTGGCTCACCTCTAAAGGTGCTGGTCTCTATGACCTTGCGGCCGAACACAATGTGCGCCAGCCGGAAGCGCCGTCCGATCAAAAAACAGTTGCGAAACAATTTTCGTATCTCCGCCGGCTTCGCATCGGTGCTGATATCAAAATCCTTGGGTTCCCGCCCGAGCAACAGATCGCGTACGCTCCCCCCGACAAGATATGCGGTGAAATTGCAGTTAACCAGTCGATAGAGAACTTTTACAGCATCAGAATCAATATTGGCGCGGGAAATACAGTGGGCGCTGCGTTCTCTTATGATCGGTTTATCTTTTCGTAAAAACATAGTGATTTCTGAAGTATCCTCATTAGAATACAATTTTTCAGATTATCACAACGTCAGGGGAAAAACAAGCCGGTAAACGGGGAAAAACAATTTTCAAAGCTGCAGTTTGCGTTCAATAATCCCGGCGGCAAGTTCACGCCCTGCGGGAGTCAGTCGCCGTCCCTGGATCAAATCAACCGGTTCTTCCTTCATTTTACGCTCGATCTCGAAGGCGGTGTAGAGATCAATGGTCTCAACACCATAAACATCGGCCACGCGCACAATGATCTCAGCCACCCGGCGCGCATCGACAGGATTATCTCCCGCTCCGTTTCCGGCGGCAACCTGCGGGGCCGGTGAATCCGCCGACTCTCCCGCGGCAGTGGTCGTGATAAATCCCGGCAGCTCTCCGAACGGCGGCGGTGCCACCAGAATCAGACGCGGAGCAGAGCCGCCGCCATGTGTGAGAACCCCGCACATCGCCGCCAGACGTCGTTCAAATCCAGCTGTGCCGCCCTCATCGGCGATGCAACTCAAGTCAGGAGCGTAGATCACCGTACCCGCCGCGAGCGCGTTACTCACCGTGGTGAAAACCTGCAGACGCGCACTTCCCGAACGATTGGGCGATAACTCCAGCGCGGCGACACTCCACCGCTCCCAGTCAGCCGGCACGGCGCACTGATCATCGAAAATAAAACCGTCCAGCAGCATCACACTCCGGGCATCGTGCGGCACATCACGCGCTACAACTTCACGTTCCGCCGACTTCCGTGAGACGATCAGCGACAGAAAGTCGTCGCCGTTTTTAAAAAGCTCACCTGATATCTCTTCGGGAACAACTCCGAAAGGATCCCGCTGAAACAGCACTCTACCCGAACTGAGCTCACTGCCGCAGTGTTTGAGCGACCAGCGGATCGAAACAAGTGACCCCGCACTGAACTGTGACAGATACTGGTTGCCCCTCCCATGCGCAGTTTGCAGGGTGTCCGAACGGAGGATTTTTTTACCCGAAACCAGCTCTATTTCGCTCTCCAGCTGGTAGACAAGTTCATTATCTCCGGAAGTGCGCACTCCGACAATCGGGTGGATGCGGTCATCCGCGTAGCAAGCTGCGGGAATACCGCTGATCCGCGTCGAGAGGTCATATTCACTCCACACCGGAGCGCTGCAGGAAATTGTTTCAGCGTACCGCTCACTCTCACCATCCTCCGCTTTAACCGTCAGTTCGGCACGCGCCGGCAGAGCGGTTGAAGGCAGTGTAACGCTGCAGATGGCATTACTGCCTCTATCCTCTCCCGCAATATTCCAGCTCAGCGCGTAGCTGCCCGACCAGCAAGATGAGTTGTCCTCAAAGGTGTAGGGCACAAAAAGAGTCTCCACTCCCTTGAAACGGTAACTCGCGCCGGCGGTATATGTGAAGCAGGGGTGCACATTACGGTCTCGGCACTCCCGGCGGCCCTCGCTGAGATCGGCCCCGGTAATCATCACCACATCGGTGGCGGTTTCCTCCTCGCCCTCACGTTTCCAGGCCACCCCGGTATCGATCTTTGCGCGGCAGACAGTACGAATCTGCAGACGATGAACCCCGGCATTCAGTTGAACCGGTTCGCCGGCTGTAAACTTGTCAAAGGGCTGAAACGCCGGATGTTCAACAACCTGAATCGAATTGATATCCAGCCAGGCGGGTGCCGTGCCAGCCACACCGAATAAGTATCTGGCACTCTTAGGCACCAGAAGCCAGCTCTGCAGATCAACCAGATGATTTTTACGCTGCCAGTTGCCGCTGTACCAGCTCTTGAAGGTGCCGCCGAGATCATCAAAGGATGCAACCTGAAAACGTTTGGGAGAGCGATCAAAACGCGTCGTCAGCGAATCAGCCTGCTCTCTGGTTTCAGGATAATCCATGCCGGCAGTCCGCGCGGCGCATCCATAAAGCGGCTCAGGGTCTCGCAGCGGCGGATCGGAGGGCTCCGCCGATTTTTCCCCGGCAATCAGATACAGATCGACCCGTGTACGCTTCTTTCTGACCGCTCTGGCATCAATCAGCACAGTCAGTTGTTCGCCGTCGTTGAAAACCACATCATTGGTCAGAGCGGTGGCACCGCTGTAGGCCGCAACCGCCGCAACGTAGCGGTTGGTGATGTGTAGCGGCACCCTGGTCAGAATGAAATCCGAAGCGTCACGATTGAAGCTTATACGGCAGTCGGCCTCATCCACACGCCAGCGCGGGGTGATTTTCACATCACCCTCTTGGCTTTCTCCGGCACCCTGTGCGGAAAAGACCATGAAGCAAGCCGCAGCCAGCAATCTCGCCGCCTGCTTGAATTTCAACTCGCTCTCTCTGAAATCAATCGTCATAAATCATTATCTCCCGACAGGCAACCCCCCTTTGAAGATTGAACCTCTGCAGCTCCCTATACTTTCCCAAAATCCTTCTCCCTCTGTGACTCAGTGCTAAATTTCCTATCCCTCCTTCACCCTTCACCATTCAC
>JAGYOL010000142.1 GCA_018399555.1 Kiritimatiellia bacterium
TATTTGACATTTGTTTTGATATTTTTGAACAATAAGTGCACCATTCTTGCACAAATGTACAAATATTTAGCTACGACCCCTAGCGTAAATTCTTGTTTTTTACGACAGAAACTAAAATTATAGCGACTAAAAAGAAAGGCTTTCCCAATGAAAACCAACAAAACAATTCTGATGTTTCTCTCGATTTTCATCTGTTTCAACCTGAATGCTACAGATAAATGGAAGCAAAGGGCCGAAAAAGCGGTCGCCTCCGGCATCAAGTGGCTCGAACAATCACAGAAAGAAAACGGCGCATGGTCGGATGAACGCTTTCCGGCAGTCTCGGCACTTGCGCTATGGGCGATGAGCGCTTCAGGGCATGCCAGTCCCCGATCTGTTGACAAAGCGGTAAAATTCATAACCGGCCGTGCGAAACCCGACGGGGGCATCTACCACGAAGTACCCGGACGGACAGGCGGTGGCCTGAGTAATTACAATACAGCCATCTGCATGATGGCCCTCTATGCGACTGGTCGCCGGGAGCTGAATCCGATCATCCGCGACGCCCGTACCTTCATCGCGAGTACGCAGCATAACGAAGACGACATCTACAAAGGCGGGTTCGGCTACGACCGCGACGCAAACCGCGCCTATGCCGACCTGATGAACACACATTTTGCCATGGAGGCCCTACGCCGAACGCAATCGGTTGAAGATACCCGTCCCATCAGCGAAAAAAAGGCCGACATCAACTGGGAACAGGCTCTGGCGTTTGTCGAACAGCTGCAAAACCCCGAAGAGGCCGGTAAGGAACAGACAGGTGGATTCGTTTATCATCCGAACGATCCGAAAGCAGGAACAGTCACTAATGCGACCGGAAAAATCTTCCTGCGCTCCTACGGCAGCATGACCTATGCGGGACTGCTCTCCATGGTTTATGCGAAGCTTCCCGCAGGCGATCCGCGTGTCGTCTCCGCGCTGAACTGGGCTGCAAGGCACTGGACGCTGGAAGAGAATCCCGGCATGGGTCAGCAGGGACTTTATTTCTTCTTCAACGTTATCTCCCGTGCCCTGACTGCAGCCGGGCGCGACACCCTGCCTGGCAAAAAAGGTGAAATTCAGTGGCGCCGTGAAATGACTGAAAGAATAATCACATTGCAGCAGGAAGATGGTTCATGGGTCAACAGCAACGGACGCTTCTGGGAAAACGACCCGGTACTTGCGACCGCATACGCCGTTCTCGCGCTGGAATTTGCTATGGGTATCATAAAATGATGGTTTCTCTCCATTTTCAGGTGTTCGCGCAATCATTACAATTTTACCACAAACATTTTTCTAACATTACGCTTGCACTCTGATCAATTATTCTGTAATCTTAAAGATGATTGTGGAACAGAACTAGTTATATGGCAATAACTAATTATCATAACTAAGGATGTTAACCAAGGTGACAAAATGACAGAAACAAAGAAACCATGGGAAAAGGCCGTCGTCTATGTGATCGACGATGACGAATCATTGCGAAGAGCCATCGGGCGGCTCCTTGAATCGACCGGTCTGGTTTATGACCTTTTCGACAGTGCCGAAACCTTCATGAGCTCGTGCCTTCGTCAGGCGGATGTATCCTGCGCCGTAGTTGACATCCGCATGGGTAAAGGGCTGAGCGGCATCGAGCTGCAGAAGGTCATGCAGGAAAGCAAGATGAACATACCGATCATCTTTATCACCGGCCACGGTGATGTGCAGACAAGTGTCAAAGCTCTCAAATCCGGCGCGCTGCACTTTATCACCAAACCTTTTGAAAACGATGAGCTGATGGCGGCGATTGACGAAGCACTGATGTTCGATTACACCAACAAAAAGGCGATCGCTCTGCTTGAAAAAGCCAAGGCTGGTTATGAGAATCTGACCAAACGTGAACGCCAGGTATTCACAAGGGTGGCACGTGGTTTCATCAACAAGAAAATCGCGGAAGATCTGCAGATATCCGAAAAAACGGTTAAGATTCATCGTGCCCACATGATTGACAAAATGCGTGCAAACTCGACTGCCGAACTGGTACGTATGGCCTCATCACTGGTGGAAGCTAAAATTCTTACTATGGCCGACATCGAGCTGGACACCCGCGACTGACAGACCACCGCTAGCTTGAATTGTAGGTTGGATGAAGGTGCAGAGTAAAAGAGACAGTGCCGATGTTACCGTATTGCTGATTGATGACAACCATGTGAACAACAAGCTTGTGGCATCAATTCTTATGCCGCAGGGTTTCAACATTTACATAGCGGACAAAGGCAGATCCGGAATACGCATGGCCGTCGAACTGTCACCGGACGTAGTTCTGCTCGACATAATGATGCCTGAAATTGACGGTTTCCAAGTGTGCAAACATCTGCAGGATGATCCTCGCACACGTGACATACCGGTTATTTTCATCACTGCCGATGCTTCCGTTAAAACTCAATCTAAAGCTTTTCAGACCGGCGGCAGTGATTTCATTACCAAGCCGATTGTGGATGTTGTGCTTGTGGAACGGATCAGAAACCAGGTGCGGCTGAATCGCAATAAAAAAGAGCTGGCCGCCCTGAATAATTATCACGAACTGGCGGAAAAACTCTTCGAAACAGGGTTCTGGGCCTTCAGCCGCGTCAATGGCGTCGATAACTTCACTTGGTCACGACAGCTCGGCCACATCCTCGAATTCAACAGCTCACAATCAGATGAGGCGGGGAGTCATCAGTTCAACCTGGACTCACTGACAACCGTGCTCGAACACAGCAAAGACTCCAGCACCCGTTCCGAGTATTCCGCAAACTGGCGAAATGTTCTGACCTACGGCGGTGTTTTTGATGAAATCTGCAACTGTCCGATTGCGGAAGACACAAAGTATCTGCGTATCCGCGCCGAATTCAAACGCGAAAACGGGGATTGCTTTTCCGGCTTCGGAGCGGTGCAGAATGTAACCGGCATCATCCAAACTGAAAATGAGCTGGCGACGGTAAAAGCCGAGCTGGAGCGGATAGCTTCCCGCCACAATCTGGTTGAGGCCAACACGCAGCTGGCCCACGAGATCAATCAGCCGCTGGCGGCAATCAATCTCAACCTCAACTATGTAAGCCAACTGATGAACTCGGAATCAATTGATCTAACCGGGATTAAAGAAGCCCTGAATGATGTCCGCAACGATGTGAGCAGAGCCACCAATGTGGTTAAAAATATCCGGCGGCTGGTCACAAAGGAGCCGGCTTCTGTAAAAAACTTCGATTTGAAGGAACTCCTGCATGAAACAGTTAATGTGTTTAAAAGGGAGCTTTCGCAAAAAAAGATTGAACTGGTATCTGATGTTTCGGAAGAGCCGTTGCAGGTTGTTTTCAACCGTACAGGTCTGCAACAGGTTATTGTTAATCTGCTTAAAAACGCCATCGAAGCTTTGAATCAGACGGACAACGATATACGCAGTATCAGGATCACAACCGACCGCCGGGATCATGACATATCAGTTTGGATCAGTGACAACGGCACAGGGATAGACTTTGCCATACAAGACCAGATTTTCCAGCAGTATTACACCAGCAAAACAGGTAACACCGGCATGGGTCTACCGATCTGTAAAGCCTTGATGAACGAGCTTGACGGTGACATATGTCTGACGGAACCCCCTGATGATTATACCACCTCTTTTAAGATTACTATCCCGAAAATCAGATCAAAGCGCAGCTGAAACAATCAGATTGCTGAAAGCACCGTCTTCACCAGGTAAAGATGATCTATTTCATGACGAGCCGCATAGCGACTCGCCTCCTGCCCCGCACAAATCAACAAGTATGGCGGGTTCAGCCATTTACTGTTCCCGAAATCAATCATGTACGAGCCGTGCGAGACTCGTTTCCAGGGCCTGCGGACGATTGCGCGCCAGCCAGACCTCACGCTGCGCGGCAGCTATTTCATCGCGCATGACCGGCCAGCGACTCTCATACAGCAATCTCGCCCGGTCAGCTCCGACAAGTGCTCTGCCGCGCAGACAAGCCGCCCGTAAAAGACGGATTATTTGTATGATTTCACGCTGCACCATATTGGAATCGGCACCGTCGGCGAAACTGACATTTCTGAGCTTTTTTTCCACCTCATCCAGATGCTGCTCGATACTCAGCAGACGATGCCCATTCACACCATCAGGTGGATGATACCCCTTTCTGAAAAGCAGATGAAAAAGAACCGAAGCATTCGGGCAGAGAGCTCCGCACTCCCGGTATAAATCAGCAAGTTCGATCAGAATGCGTCCGACGCCATAACATTCGGAGCCGATAAAGACCCGATCAGTGGCATCTGCGATATCAGCCATGCGGCTGCCGTCCGAGCACCAGGCCCTGACCGCACCGAAAACAAAGGCGGGATAGCTCACGCACAACGGCTGCCAATGACCGCAATCACCCCAATCCGTCAACAGCATGCCACGGGCTTTATACCGCACTCCACTGGTTGCCGCACTCTGGATATTGTTCAGCATGTTGGTGTGACGTCCGGCGATACTGTTCCATGATGAGGTTCCCGGACAAACGTAGAAATCCAGCCCAGACTCATGAAACAGCCTTCCGTGCTGATCAAATGGATGATCCGCTTCATAGCCCCACTCAAGTGCCAGTGCGTTCTTAGGCAGTTCCGCGACAAGTTCGGGATACTTGATGATGATATCGCCCCAGAAGGCCGGTCGCCTGCGATGACGCTCTACCAGAGCGAATATCTCTTTTAAAAAATTCAGATAGACACGTCCCTCACCGATCCGCCGCACCTCATCAGCACAACGTCCCCTCGCCAGACCGAACACTTCATCGCAACCGACATTGAAAAGTTCCGACCGAAAATTGGGTAGCAGCTGCGAGTAAAGATCATTCAGCAACTCCAGTACACGGGGGTCAATCGGATTCAAGGTTGTCGGCGCGCTCTGCACCCCGCCCCAAGGCAGTGGGGCGCCGCCCTCCGGCAATACGGCCAGGTCGTTGTAGGGTGGCATGCTGAGCCAGCGTTCGAGATGGCCGAAAGAGTTTTGATTGGGAACAAGTTCAATAAAATGGCCGGCACAATACCGATCCAGCTGGCGAACATCCTCAGGCGTAAGCGGCGAAGCGTTTTGCCAGACCGGCTCATGCCCTTTATAGGCGAAGGTGTGTTCCGTGTAGAGCTGCAGATGGTTGATCTTAAGGCGGGCAAAGCTATCAACGAGCTTGAAAAGTGTGGTAAGCGTGGGCACCTTGTCGCGTGATATATCCAGCATAACCCCGCGTACAATAAAATCAGGTTGATCGTAAAGTCGGCAGCATGGCAGGGGTTTTCTGGATAACGCCGCCAATTGAGCGAGGGTCTGGGCTGCATGATACAACCCCGCTTCAGCAGCGGCAGAGACCCGCACACCGTTTTTTTCAATTGCGATTGTGTAGCTTTGATCAACACCGTGGCCGGGCACGACAAAAAACTTTATTTCCGCGTCTGAGGCATCGCAGGAGTGCCGCCACAATCGGAGTGACCCCGTATCTATCAGGGAATGGATGCTTTCAACAAGCCGCTGTGACCCGGCGCAATGCCATTTCGACACTCTGAAAAGATCAAAACTCCCCGGCAAAGGTTCAACTTTTTTAATCGGCGGCACCAGTTTGGCGAACACCTCTCTATCTTCTGCCACCATCATAGCGACCTCTGACGCAGCACCTCGTACATCACAACTGCGGCGGCCACACCGGCATTCAGCGAGGCGACTTTTCCTCGCATCGGCAGCTCCGCCACAAAATCAGAGCTCTCTCGCACGAGTCTGCCGACACCCGAACCCTCACTGCCGACAACAAGTCCGACACGCCCTTTGAAATCGATGTCGGTATAAGCGCGTCCGTGTGCGTCTGCATCAAGCGCAGTGATCCAGAGTCCGCTTTGCTGCAAAGTTTTGACCGCCCTGGTAAGATTGACAACCCGTGCCACCCGCATATGTTCCGAAGCACCGGACGACGCTCTGACCACCGCCGGAGTCACCCCGGCGGAGCGATCCGCAGGAATAACAACACCTGTAGCCCCGACTGCATTGGCCGACCGCAAAATCGAACCGGTATTCTGAGGATCTTCAATATGATCGAGTAAAATTACCAGCGCATCATGATCGCGGTTGACATCATTGACTATCTGTTCCAAATCGACATAAGGAAAAAATCCGGTGCGCAGGGCGACACCCTGGTGGTTTCCGCCGCCACAGAGTTCATCCAGCTCCGCACGTTCGGCTTGCCTGAAGGGTATATTCCGCGCAAGCACGTTTTTCCGAATGAAAGCCAGCTCAGGAGTATCATGCTGATCATCAGCGGGCAGAATCGCCTCATAGAGATGCCGTGCGGCAGCACTCAAAAGCTCGATCACCGGACGCCGTCCATATATCCAATCACCGCGTTCAAGAGAGGCTCTCTCCCGACCTGGCTTAAAATCCTTAAACTGTTTATTTCTGCTTCTCAAACTGTCTCCTTGTATTAGTCGCTATTCAATCAACTTCTGCCATAAAAAACAAGAAAAGACCCCTCGCGCCCGCTGTTCTTACTCATGATTCCCACTTGAGTTTAAGCTTTTTGCTCGAGTG
>JAGYOL010000143.1 GCA_018399555.1 Kiritimatiellia bacterium
AATTCTTGTTTTTTACGACAGAAACTAAAATTATAGCGACTAAACGCGACTTAATTAAAACGAGATGAGCTGTCAGGAATACTTAATTACAGGCACGCCGACGCTTTTTGTGTTTAATCTGGCCGCACCGCAGTGCATCGCGCAGAGCATTGACCGAAAACTCGGTCAAGGGTGCCTGGTTGTAGATGGCACCGATATCGTCGCAATAGTGCGCATCGGAATTTCTCAGAACCGGCAGCCCGCAGCATTTATGACGCCAGCTTCGCAAATCAGAATGACGACTGACCTCCACTGCATCAAACCCCTCGTCACCGTTAATCGCGCCGAGTTGTGAAATTACACTGAAATAGGCCCGGTCGATGTGACAAGCCACAAAGAGGCCCCCGATTGCATGAATCCGGCACCCGGCCTCGGGAATAGTGATGTCGGTTGGCGCCGCAAGCATCAGCGACTCCATCTCGATGATCCCCTCATCCGCATCCACCACAATCTGCGAACCGAAAACATCCGGGTCATTGACCATTTCAGGCAGATGATCTTCGACGTAATCCTCGAATCTCCGCGCCTGTGTGGCGGTATCGAAAACAGCCAGACAGTGAACCTCCTCCGCAGTGGCAAGTTCCATGCCGTAGAGCATCTGCAACCCCTCACGACGGCATATCTCAGCCATGGCCGGAGCATTGCGCGAAGAGTTGTGATCAGACAGCATCAGACCGTGCAATCCTGAAAGCCGGGCGTGTCGTCCGATTTCGCGCGGTGAGCTGTCCAGATCGCCGCAGGGCGAAAGACAGGAGTGTATGTGCAGATCGAAGTTAAACATCGCACCTATTCTACTTTTTCTTAGGGCTGGCGCGCAACTGCATCAAATTGGCTTTATCCAGCCAAGTGTCGCGCAATGAACCGATTCTGAAACGCTGGCGGAACTCATCCAGTTTGATGCGATGCTTGGGAATGATTTTAACACTGAACGGTTTAACCGGCTCCATGCAGAAGAAGTTGTCGCTGTAAACCGCGTCAATTCCTTCCAGCGAAACCCACGCCCACATCGCCGCTGTCTGGCTGGTGAGAGTGATGACATAGCTGTTTTCATCGTGCTTGCGAATTTCAGCACGCATCCGCGCTGGCTGCAACTCCAGTTGATACATTCTGCAGAACAACACAACATTCCATGAAACCTTATTGCCCTGTTCATCCAGCAGGTAAACCCACATAACTATCCGATTGGCCCCGTGCCTTCGGATCAGATCACCAACACCGACTTTAAAAGGGCGGGCATTGGATTCGGCATTAACCGATATCCTGCGTGAACCTTCCTGCACGATCGAACCGTCCATCAGAGAAACACTCCAACAGATTTCCCCTTTAAAGGTTGTGCGATGATCGTTGAAGGCATTAAATGAAACTTTACGGCTTTGCGGGTCATACCGGCCGCAGACAAACAGAGGCGCATAGAAACGTCTGACCATGTAGTGCAGTGCCTTCCAAACACCGTAATAGTCGAGAGACGACGAACTAAAGCAGGGCCAGCCGTCATTCAGGCGGCGAAAGATGAATCCCGAGTAATTTTCACCCTTCATACGACTCTCTTCCACCTGCCGCTGCACATTGACACCCTGCTGAATCTGACTCAGCCACAGCAACGAATCGAAAGTGGTCGGCATGCGAAAATCGTCAACAAAAGCACAGAAAACATTTTTGATGTCGTCCGCTGAAGAGTGATGCAGACGACAGACCGGATCTCCGAGATTACGATGCGACGTCTCCAGAAAGCGATGTGTCTCCCGCGGTGCGGGTGCGCCGACAATCGCGGGACAATCATCCCCGTAATTGATCAGAATAACCGATTCCGGTTTTTGGTTCACCCAGATCAGGTGAGTTCCAGTCAAACCTGGATCGCGTGAACGTTCAGAGCACAGCAGTTTCGGCAAATCGCCGCCATACCAGAAAACCAGCGAAGGGTGATGCCGTAAACGTCGTAATGCGCAGCTCATGGCTGTTGCTGCGCATCCATCTTCAGAGTCGGGCAGCACATCCTGCCACACACAGACACCATATTCATCACAAAGATTGTAAAAGAAATCATTCTCATAGATTCCCGCTCCGCTCACACGCAGCAGATTGATATTGGCAATAACTGTTGATTTCACCAGATGCGCATATTCAACACGGGTCGGACGGGCAATAAATATATCTGGCGGGATCCACTCAGCACCCTTTATAATCATAAGCCTGCCGTTCACATAAAACCGTTTTATTTTAAGTTTACCTGATTTCTCCTCGCGTAATTCAAAGGCGCGCAGACCTATCCGGCGGGAGACATGTTCAAGACAGGTTCGGTTTTTCAGAATATCGATAGTCACTTCGTAAAGTGGCTGATCACCCATGGACGCCGGCCACCACAACTGCGGGTTTTTAACTTCCAGTCGCAAATTCTGCCGGGCGTTTTTGTAGGGCAGTCGCTCCTCACTGAGAATGTTGCCCTTATAACAGATACGCGCCAAAAGTTCCACTCCGTTGATATCGGCATAGGCCTCACTTTCAATTGCGAGAGCGACCTCAGCGGCATTGGAAGATTTGACAAGGGTATCGATCTGCAGGTCGATGATACGCACGGTTGAATACGCCTGAAGCGAAACATCACCCCACAAGCCGAAGCTCTGCTCACAGAGCTGCTTGTATGACTGCGGCTGGTCATCTGCATCAGAACGACTCTCCGGCAGAGCCTTGAACTTAACACTCAATCTGTTTTTCCCCGCTTTAACAAGACTCCCCACATCAATATCGACCGGAATGAAGCAGCTGTCCACACACCCGGCCCTTTTGCCGTTCAGGCTGATATCCGCCGCTGATGTTATACCTTCGAAGTGCAGTACAACGCGGTTGTATTCGCTTAGATCCTCAGCTACAAACACCTTTTCATAGCGCCAGCCACTACGCAGCAATTCATGCGCAACAAGCATATTGTCACCACAGAAAGGGTCTTCAATGACACCTGCATCCAGCAGTGACCCATGAATACAGCCCGGCACATAGGCGGCGTAATTACGTTTCAACCCCTCTTTATAAATTTCCCAGTCACCGGTCAGATCGATTTTTCTCATTCACACAGCCCCTTAACTTTCCACCCCTTAGTCGCTATTCAATCAACTTTTGCCATAAAAAACAAGAAAATGAGTAACCTGAACAACAGAAAATAAACAGCCCGACCCCTCCGCAAAAAAACTGAAATAACAACGATATCCTTGTTTTAACATTAGGAACGTAATAGAATTACGGTGTTTTTAATCTTAAAAAGGATAATTCGATGAGAACAAAGAGGGTTTTGATCACGTTGCTAATTGGAGCGGCGTCTATCGCTGTGGCGGAAGTTAAACTGCCGGCAGTAATCAGCGAAGGCATGGTTTTGCAGCAGGGACAAAGTGTGCCAATCTGGGGTTGGGCGGATCCCGGTGAGAAGATCACGGTGAACTTTGATGGCCAGCACAAAGAGGTCAACGCTGCACCGGATGGCAGCTGGCAAATTGAACTGACGCCTCTCAAAGCTTCAGCACAACCAGCGGAGATGACCGTAAAAGGTTCCAACACACTCAAAGTGCGGGATGTTCTGGTTGGCGAGGTCTGGTTCTGCTCAGGTCAGTCCAATATGGAGTGGCCGATGTCCCGAATCACCAACGCCGAAGAAGAGATCAAAAAAGCTGACAATCCGCTGATCCGCCACTTCAAAGCCCCGAGGAGATACACACCAACGCCGGAAAAGGATATCGATGCATCCTGGACCACAACAGCACCCGCAACCATAGCAGGCAACTCGGCAGTCGCCTACATGTTCGGACGCCGCCTGCATCAGGCACTCGACAATGTGCCGATCGGATTGATCAACAGCTCCTGGGGCGGCACACGTATCGAGCCGTGGACCCCGACCTGCGGTTTTCGAGGCATCCCCGAACTCTCCGACATCCTCAGGCGAGTCGAAAACGCCACCCCTGAATCGGAGATGCACCGCAAGCTGCTGAATAAATACATCGCCGATCTGAACAACTGGATAGCTGTATCAAAAAAATTGAACAGCCAGGGCAAACCGATCACCCCGGCCCCCGCCTTCCCACGTGAGCTTGTTTTCGAGAGCGGCACAAAAGGTGCCCATCAGCAGCCCACAGTGCTTTATAATGGCATGATGGCCGGTATAGTGCCCTATGCGGTTAAGGGTGCTATCTGGTATCAGGGCGAATCCAACCGCGGTGACGGAATGCTCTATCTTGCAAAAACCAGGGCCCTGGTGGAAGGCTGGCGAAAAGAGTGGAAGCTGCCGGATATGCCCTATTACCTCGTCCAGCTGGCACCCTATAAATACGGGGGCGACGAAGATTTACTGCCGGAGATGTGGGAGGCGCAGGCCACCATCCCGAAAAAGATTCCGCATACCGGCTACACTGTGATCAACGACATCTCCACGCTGGACAACATCCATCCGCCCAACAAGCAGGATGTCGGAGCCCGTTTGGCAAACCAGGCGCTCAACCGCACCTATGGCATCAAAGAGATCGAATGGTCCGGACCGATTTATCGCAACTATGCCATCGAGAAAGATCGCATTCGTATCAATTTTGATTTTGCAAAAGGGCTTAAAACGCGTGACGGCAAAGCTCCGGACTGGTTTGAAATCTGCGGAGCGGATGGGCGTTTTGTCAAAGCACACGCCAAGATAGCCGGGGAGTCCGTGCTGATCTCTTCACCCGGGATCAAAAACCCGACCGCCTTCCGTTTCGCCTGGCATCAACTGGCCGAACCCAATCTGGTCAATCACCTCGGATTGCCGACCGGTGCTTTCCGTGGCGGGGAAAAGATAAAGATCGATGGTGCGAAGCAGCTGAAAGAACTCAGCGGATTCCGTCCGATTTATGAGATCGATCTGCCGGCATCACCTGAACTTGGCGGCGGTGCACCGGCTTATAAGCTGGACAACAGCGCAGAGGTTGGCCAATTTACACGCATGGCCTATCTGCTGCAACTGCAGAACAGCACCGGCATTCAGTATGTCATGACGGCCATGGACACCTTCACTAAAGATGTCAGGAAACTTACGATCCCGCACCTGGCGACAAAAACCCTGCTACAGAGCAAAGTAAGCAATCTGACCGTGCGTTCCAACGTCAAAGGGGTGCCGGAATTGACTGATGACAACGGCGGTTGTATCGAATTCGGCTCTATGAACTACGCCACCCCCTGTTCACAGAATCTGCCGGGCGGCAATAACAAATCATATGACTTCGATGATACTCTGGCCGAAACCGGTGGCTACGGCTGTATGCAAGTTCACTCCTGGAAAACCAGAAACACTCTGTTCGCCATCAACAATTTCAACAGCGGACCGGTTGACATCGGTATCGGCAACAATACCGGCAACGAACACCCCGATTACACATTCATGCGCAACGGCGAGAAGTATGATATCCGCCGACTGACCATTTATGTGCGCTAACTCTCTGTCTGGTTTAGCAACCCTGCAAACTGCCTGTCAGTCGCTGTAAAATAAACTCGCGCATTCGCACACTACTCCCCCACCTCTGACCTCTGAGCTCTGATCTGATAGAAACTGCCCCGGTTCTGCCTGACCGTCTCGATCACATGCTCGGATTCCAGCACATCGAGATATTTGTTCACCTCATTTGTATGCAGATCAAGGATGGTTGTAAGGTCTTCGAGTGTGCAGGGTCTTCTGCAGATCGTCTCAAGAATCGCTTCGGAAATATCCGTACGATAGGCCGAATAATTTTTTCTGACCTGTGCCGCCGCTATGATTTCAACCGCCGGAAGATTAAGTGCAGTTCTGACATCCTGCAATTCCTGGGCGGTCGCCGCACGCAATCCGCTGATAACACCCGGGCGGTCAAGCGTGTTGATCTGAATTTTGTCCGGCCTTATACCAACGATCGCCGAACGTAATGCATCAAGGTCCTCATCCGCCATATTGAAACCGGGCAAAACGAAAACCTCAAGATAAATCCTGCCTTTATACTCGTTTCGCAGATCTACCAGTCCCTGAATGTAGCCTTCTATCTCTAAGAACGGATGGGGACAGTTTATCCGCCTGAATGATTTTTCTCTGCCCGCATCTAGCGAAGGAATGATAATGTCAGCTGGCAGAAGTTCCTCTCTGACGCCCGGATCCGAGAGCAGAGTGCCGTTTGTCAGCACAGCCACAGGTACATCGGGACGACGTTGCTTGACGTAGAGGATGATCTCCCCGATTCTGCTGTTCAAGGTCGGTTCCCCCGAACCCGAGAAGGTGAAGGTGTCAGGATCAGAATTACCGCTGTTGAAATACTCATCCAGCTCAGCCACAATTTCATCATACGGCACGTACTCCCTGCGCTCAACGGTCAGGTTGTCGGTAGCCCCCACTTCACAGTACACACAATTGAGTGTACAGACTTTTTTGGGCACTACATCGATACCCAGCGAAATTCCCAACCGTCTTGAAGGCACCGGGCCGAAAATATGTTTTCTCATCTCTTTACTCCTCTCTTTAACTGTCCGATCTTTCTAACCCAGCGTAGCCGCCTGTCTGCCGACAGGCAG
>JAGYOL010000144.1 GCA_018399555.1 Kiritimatiellia bacterium
CAATCACCACGCAGAACGTCACACCCCGCACCGGGAAGCGCAGTAAATGGCCCTTCCAAGTGCAAGCCAGGCATACACACTCCTTCGACGCGCTCAAGGGCGGAGGCTATTTCGCTGAGTTTATTCAGCATCGAACGATCCCTCCTGGGAACCAGTGTGGGCAACACAGTTGTAACGCCATACTTGGCAAAACACTGTGCGGCGTCAAGCAGATCATCCGCTCCATTATCAAAACTGAAATATTCGATGCCATGCACATGCAGATCAACAAGACCCGGTGTGAGGAGACGTCCGCCGCCATCGAAGATTTCATCATCCGGTTCGGGTTGTTCCGATCCGACAGCTGCCACATGACCATCCTGGAAACGTATGGTTGCTGATGCTATACGATAACCGGGAAAAACGATTTTCGCGTTATGGATAAATGTGCTCATAGCTGTCACCTTTACATATGTCCCGGTTCTGCTGAAATTATAACCAGAAACGCGGTTTGCAGAGGGCAAAGGGCATAGGTAAGAAATCTCTTATGCACTCTCTGCTCCATGCTCCATGCCCTATGCTCTATGCCATTTGTGCTTCCTCAAATCAATATGGAATGAAATTACGGGCTAATAACCTTTATTCCAATCAACTTCAATCCGGCTGGCAATATTTTCGGAAACGTATACGTCGCTTGGTTTCAACTGAATAATGGAGTCGGGCACCTGCGGTGTCACCGGGCCGAAGAGTGATAGGCGCGCGATCATTTTCTGCCAGGAAGCATTGCTCCCTCGCACAGATATTGTGTAAAAACCGATGCGGTGTTTGGCGGACAACACCTGTGCCGGACCGATTGTTGCCGCTTTCGGAGGGATCGAGGCAATATCACCAGCCCCCCCGAAACTGCCGTGCAGCGAATTCTGCGCCAGGGTAAAGGGACTCAGGGTAACAATGCCAGGCCCCCAGGATTTAAACTCCTCCATTTCTTTAGGCACCTCCGGCGCATCCGGCTCGACAAAAGCGACGTGCCCGGTCCATCCCGGACCCATATAACAGAGATCCGCGCCGCCCAGATCAGCAAGACGTTTACCATAGTCGGGGAACGTTGCGTTGGTAAGTCCGATCATCTGATTTTCCGGCGGACGCAGGTCGGGAGTTATCTTCGAATAAAAATACTTCTTCAGTGCATGTGTGAAACCGTATGGCCAGCTCTCCGGCGCGATATTGCCATCCTGATCAGCGTATTCGTCCATATTGAAAGTGTAGAGTTGACTGCAATCAACCCGGCAGATATTGATCATTTCAGCGACCTTCTCATAAAGCGGCCAAGGCTGGGGCAGGATCAAGACCAGAGGTCGATCGGCATCGGAAGCCTCTTTAATGCGTCGGAAAATATCCATGGCCATGTCGAACTCCACTCCGACATGCACAGTGAGGTTGGGATTCGGGTGATTCCGAAAATCCGCAGGCCCTATCTCGCGCATCTGTTCAAGAACAGCCCTATCGCGGAAGGGAACATAATGAGAGGGTTCGTATTGGAATTCCGCTGTTTCAAATGTTTTCATAAAATTAAATATCCTCAGTAATTTTCTGCATGATTTTGGCATTACGCCAAAATTATAATTTCAAAACCTCCCTCGCAATGCGTGCCGCCCCCATCGTAGGAGAGAGGTTTTTCACACACACAAGAGGCCGTTCAAGTCGCTGAGCCAGCAAGTTGCGCCAAAGCTTTGAGCGGGATCCTCCGCCGCAAACTATCACATTACACTCCGCCTGCATCTGGTTTAAATTATCAACCATCGCGCCCATGCGCTCCACCAGGGTTTCTAAAACAGCACGGGCTTTATCCGCTGTAGCAGCCTGCGGATGATCAGTTCCGATCCAGTGTCCGCTTCCTGCCGGACCGTCGGCAACAAACCGTACCCCGTGGCAACCAACAGGCGCCGAAGCCGCCAACCGGTCAAAATCCGCAGGATTTGCGCATCCCGGCAACACACTGCAGGCCCAACTTACGGCACCAGCTCCGGAATCATCAGCCACCAGTTGATAGCAGCGACCCCCCGGATAGTTGCCCCGCATGGTGCCGGGCGTTGACTGCGGCATATCAGGGATGCTGAGATACACTACCTGCGCTGTTCCGAGGCTGATCAACAGCGAATGACTTTCGTGAATACCGGCACTGTAAGCACCTGCTGTCTGATCATTGCCTGCCAGCACAACAGGAATACCTGTCGGCAACTCATATTGAGCAGCGGCATCGTGTGTCAAACCGGCGACAGCCCCCAAAGGTCTCAGTTGCGGCAGATTACCCTGGTTGATATTGCAGACCTTCATCGCATCCTGCCACCAATCGCCACTCTGTAATGAATATAGGCCGCTCATGGCAGCCAGATTCACATCAACAGCAGTCTGACCGGTCAACTCCATGACAAACCATGTTGGCAGCCACAGAACAGAGTCATCAGGTTCAACCAAGCCCCTCATGCCTGCCAACTTTGAAACAGTCAACGCCGGAAGACACTCGTTCATGCTGCAATGGTTACCGAATTCTGTCAGCTCCTTGACTGGATTAACGGGAAAAGAACGGTTATCCCGCCACGAAATGAACGGAACCTTTGCCGTGCCATCCGGTGTCCAGACTGTAAAAGTCTGCGCCTGACTTGTAAAAGCCACCGCACGGATATCATCTGAGACACATCCGCTATCCTGTATGGCTTCCGCAATTGCCCGACGCAGCGTTTGTTCGCAATCAGCAACCGGCATTTCGACGCGGTCTTCATGGTTATCATAGACAACCGGCGCAGCGGCACCGCCGACCTGATGCAGATCAGCATCAAACAGCTCCACCTTGAAAAAGGATGAACCCAAGTCGATACCCATTAGCAAACCGCCACGGATACCATTGCCCATAATAGTGCGCTCCCGATTGTTTTCATTCATCAAGACTCTTTGTAACCTCCACAAACCCGCACTACAGATCCAAATCATGTGAATCATGTAATCATGTCAAAAAATGAAAATTATTCTAACAACTTTAGAATCTACTACACTTGGGTTGCCTGCCTGTGCGTACGCACGCAGACAGACAAACAAACAGGCGGGTAGCACTCGAGTTAGTCTCTTACTCACCGATGATCTGCACTTCGCAGACACGTTCTCTTTCGCGCACCTGATCCCAATCGATAAAGTAAATGAAACCGAATTCGCCCAGCGACAGTTCACCATCGTTAATTGTGATTGTTTCGCTTCTTCCGAAGAAACAGGAGCGCAGGTGCGCATCCGTATTCAGGCTGCCGGCAGCCACCTCGTTGGGGCAGGAGAGCGCAAATTCAATATGCTTGGGACCGGGGTGCATATACTGTCCTTCAGTCCGGCAGGTCGGAATGAATTTCTCCATGATATTGATAAGGTCGGCCTGCATATATTCACGACCGTAATAATTCAAATCGTGAGAGCACTCCTGGGTTATCACCGAGCAGGTGGTATGATGTGAATATACAACACATATTCCGTTTTTAATGCCTGAGTTACTGACCGCTTCTTTCACCTGATCCGTAACATTATGAAAGCAGGGAAGGTGATCACGTGACTGCAGTTTGATTTCGTCATGAAATACTGACATTTCTTTTTTCCTTTTTGTTATTTGGTTTTAATTGAAAATTTCAGAATGCGTGGCTGGGGCACAGCCCCAGACTACAATTTGCGGGCATAGAACCCTTTACTTTAGCCGAGGTTCTTAACGCGTCACAGTGTACCCAACGGCGAAGACAGAATCGCGGAAAACTCATTGCCTTTCATCCCAGGCCTTGCGGACAGCAGCGATCATCTCCTCCGCCATTGCGGCGGGATTCGGCACTTTGACTATTCCGCTCGATGAACCGGTAGCATCGGCTCCGGCCTTGATAACGTTGTAGACATCCTTGCCATTGGAGATACCGGCACCCTGCAGCACCTGAATCGCCGGATTGACCGCTTTTACAATCGCAATTGACTCCTTCACATACTCCATGGAGCTGGTCTGTCCAGTACCGATAAGTTCAGTAGGTTCGGCAACGATTATATTCGGAGCAAAACCGGCTACAGCGCGCATCTCCTCGATGGTATCGGTGCAGACCATGGTGGCCAGACCGACCTCGTCAGCCCGCCGGATGGTTTGTTCTATCTCTTCCATTGAAAGTTTCTTTTCAGCATGATTCAGGAGCACCCCGACCGCACCCGCCTCTTTCAGGGCCTCGGGCAGGATAGTGCCCATTCCTCTGCCTACGGGAATCAAATCCATGTGCTGCGCATAGAGCTGCACCCGCTGTGTGTTTTCCGCCAGCAGCCGGATATCGATTGTCTGCGGATCCACAATCACATCAATATCATATTTAATCGCATACCCATCAATAGCCATGACCAGATCAAGCAGTTCGGTTCCATACATATATGCCTTGGGGCCGAACTCGAAAAATGGTTTTTTAAGTTTATACTCTTTATACATTTATCTCCTTATCTACGGGGTTGAGAGTTTTTCACGGACAACGAATCGCTTTCAGCAACGACACCGTTATCGCTTTCGGATTTCAGCATCTCCCCGACAGCTCCGCCGGGATGAATCAGACCGAACATCTCCCGGGTGTAGCCAGTCTCCTCAATCAATGCCGCCAGTAGCGTGTCAAACAGCACGATCGTAGCCACAAAACTGGCAGTAGCCATAAAATTGTATTTATCGCTCTCGCGTTCAATGTGCAGCGGCAAGACAATATCTGCGGCTGCGGCCAGCGGCGACTCCGGATTTTCCGTAACAGCAATCAGGGTTGCGCCTTTCTTTTTGCAGACCTCGATAACCGGCAGGAGCTCCGCTGTTTTTCCCCCGCGTGAAACCATAACCATGGCATCCTCCGGTTTAAGAGCTCCCAAACCGCCATGTACCGCTTCACAGGGCGGCATGAACATTGCGCCGCGCTCAATACAGCAAAGAGAGTGCGCGAATTTCTTGGCGGCAATCCCGGAAGAACCGCTGGCGCACGTCATTATGCGCGGTACCCGGGCAAGCACATCAACAGCGCAGCCGAAAGCGACGGGATCAAGCATGTCCTTAACCACAGCAACAGCACTCTTTTCAATTTCAAGCGACCGCAACGCCTCATTCCAACTCTCTATTTTCATCGTTCAACTCTCTCCTTGATTTCAGCGAGCAGGTAATCCGCGGCATCATGCGCAAACATTGAGGTGCCAACCTCATAACCGCCTTCCTCTCCCGCTTCCTGTGTATAGAGATACCCCGGGGCATAACCATTGGAAGCCTCCACAACAAATGTCTTATCCGCACTGGAAAGCTTTTTGATCTCCAGCGCATACTCGACAAAAAGCTCCGGCTGAACCATCACAATCAGCGTATCGTTAAGGCGCACGAGCTGTACCTCCAGCGGCAGTTCGGGGCTGACATACTGTTTGTCAGCCATCCTGGCGAAAGCGACTGTGTTCTGAGCTCCGAACATAGCCAGTTCCGCATTGCGCATCGCGATATAATCACCAGTCTTTGTCTTTTCAAAAGCGGCAACTGCCGCTTGCTCCGCTTTTAAAGCAGTTTCCAGCGGCGGAAATTTCTTCATCGGTATTGAATCGATATCAAAAGAATCCACCTCAATATCAAGTTTGTCGGTAAAGGCCATTTCCCGCACGCATCTAAAAACCTCAACCCCCAGAGTTGTGCCGACTCTGGCGGCCTCTTCAAAATTCTGTGCCACCCGATGATAGCGCGAGCTCTGATTGCCGGATGCTCCCTGCGCAAACATAAACGCGGCCTCGGGAAAGGTGAATTGCAGATAACGCCGGATATAGGCGGGGTAATCAGCAGAGACCAGTTCGTTATCCGCATGCAGATATGTCGGATGCAAGGCATAATTAAGAAAAACCGCTCGTATAACTCCACTTTTATCACGCACCGCCATCACATTTACCGAAGGATCGCAGATCCCATTACGTACGCGCCGGTTGCCGCCGACACCCTGCTCAGCTCCGCAACTACCAACGGCAGTTGCGAACTCTGCCCCAAACCGGTTTTGACTCGCCTCCCGCACCACTCTTTCCAACTGCGACTCCAAAAACTCCATATAGTCAGGATTCTGCTCAATCCCTTCAGCCTTCTCACTGGCCAGCGGCTCAGATGCCCATGGTCCGCTGTGAGTATGTGACGCGGAAACAGAGATATCAAAATCAAATTTTGAGCGGAGCCGGGCGACGATCGGCTTGCCGATACTGAGCAAATCCACTGTGACAAAAACTTTTCTGGTTAAGCCGTTGTCAAGACAGAGCGCAACAGCATAAAGCGGATCATGCACACCCCTGTTCGGACGAGGACAATGCGGGTAGCCCGCCAGTTGCACTCCCGGTTTCGGTGATATATCAAGTGATGAAACACCTGCGGTCAACATATAAAATTATCCTTTTGAGACATGGTTACATTGCTTCGAATAAACTTTAACACAGCGACTCGGAGACACAGAGGAGGAAGGCTGAACCGTCTTACGCATGCGGGATAGTAATAGACAGCATTGATATTACATGGAAACTCGTTTTCTTAAGTATCACCAATTTGCCTTTGGACTGCGTTT
>JAGYOL010000145.1 GCA_018399555.1 Kiritimatiellia bacterium
CGTAAATTCTTGTTTTTTACGACAGAAACTAAAAGAATAGAGACTAGACTGGTTTTCCGTATCTCTTTTTACACTCGAAATTTTGTTATACTCCTGCTAACATACCCTTTTTATGCATTATCGATTCAAACACATAGCTGAATACGCAGTGTTGCGATTCTTCGCGACGCTCTGCAATGCGTTGCCTTATCGCTGTGCCCTGCTGGTCGGCTGCGGGATCGCCCGTTTTATGTTTCATGTTGTCCGTTTTCGCAGAGAGGAGACACTCCGCCGGCTGCAGGCGGTTTTCGGAGAAGCACTTCCTCGCAGACGCGCTCTGTTGATTGCCAGAATCTCCCTGCGTAATCTGATTCTGAATATGATTGAGATGATGCGTGCCAACCGCATCGACAAACTCTGGATCGATACACACATACCGGATTTCAGCGCGAAGATCGCCGAGGTTCATGCCATCATCAAAGAATATGGCGGTGCAATCATCGCGGTACCACACACCGGCAACTGGGATCTGGCTGGCTGGGCCTGCCACCAATACGGCATTTCTATGGTCAGTATTGGAGGCAAACAAAAAAATCCACTGGTCAACCGCTGGATCAACCGTCAGCGTGAAAACGGCATGATCATGCTTGATCGTGGCGCAAGCGGCACGTTGAAACAGCTGTTACGCCTGTTACGACAGGGTCATGTTTTGGCGATACTGCCGGATGTGCGCATGTACGAGCCCGATCTGGAGATCGATTTCCTCGGAGGCAGGGCCAATCTCGGACGCGGCATGGCCCAGTTTGCGCTGACTGCCAATGTGCCGATCATCCCGGCTGTATTCAAGCGTTACGGATTGGCGAATCATACGGCCGAACGTTTTGAGACAATCCTGCCTGATCCCGCACTGACCAAAGATGAGAATATCAGAAATATGACGCAGAAAGTGATCAGTCAGATCGATGCTTTTATCCGCAGTGAACCCGAGCAGTGGTTCTGGTATAACAAACGCTGGGTATTGACCCCCGTAAAAAAGCAAACAAGGATCAACCCGGATGATTTAAATCAAAAAACGACGAAAGGATAGATCAATTATGATACTCGTTAATGAAAATTATGGGAAACTTGAAGCCTCTTACCTCTTTTCCGACATCGCTAAGAGAGTTAAAAACTACCAGCAGGCCAATCCCGACAAAGAGCTGATACGCCTCGGAATAGGCGATGTGACCGAACCGCTGCCACCGGCTTGTGTCGCGGCGATGCATAAAGCGGTTGACGAGCTGGCAGAGCGTGAGACCTTCCGCGGATACGGCCCGGAGCAGGGCTACGATTTCCTGCGTGAAGCTATCGCCCGTAATGATTTTCAGGCACGCGGTGCCGAGATCGCGCCTGATGAGATATTTGTCAGTGATGGCGCCAAATGTGACACCGGCAACATCCAGGAGCTTTTCAGCACGCGCATCACTGTGGCTGTCTCCGATCCGGTCTATCCCGTTTACGTTGACACCAATGTCATGGCAGGTCGTACAGGCAAGTGCGCACGCGGTCGCTACAAAAAGCTGGTATATCTGCCATGTACCACAGAGAACAATTTTATTCCATCTCTGCCTGAGCAGCCGGTTGACCTGATCTATCTCTGCTTTCCCAACAACCCGACCGGTGCCACCGCCACCCGCACGGAGTTGAAAAAATGGGTGGATTACGCACGGGAGAACAAGGCACTCATCTGTTTTGACGCCGCTTATGAAGCCTTTATCCGTGATCCTGAGATACCGCACAGCATCTATGAAATAGAGGGTGCCCGAGATGTCGCTATCGAATTCCGCAGTTTCTCGAAGGTGGCCGGGTTTACGGGAACCCGCTGCGCCTATACTGTGGTGCCGAAGAGTTTGCAGGGGTTCACGCGCTCAGGCGAACCGGTCGCGTTGCACGCTATGTGGAACAGACGCCACTCAACCAAATTCAACGGCGTCTCCTACCCGGTACAACGCGCAGCCGAAGCGGTTTACTCGCCTGCGGGTAGGGAACAGGTGCGTGGTCTGATTGATTTCTATCTGGCAAACGCCGCGATTGTCCGTGAGACAATGCTCTCTCTGGGATATCCTGTAACCGGCGGTGAAAACAGTCCCTATATCTGGATCGACGCTCAACGTGATTCCTGGAAATTCTTTGACCGTCTGCTGAACCGCGCCGGTGTCGTCACCACCCCCGGTGCCGGTTTCGGCAGATGTGGCAGAGGATTCATTCGGATCAGCGCGTTCAACAGCCGTGAAAATGTCGAAAAGGCCATGACACGGATCAGCAAGGTGCTCAAACGCTGAACATGTATGGAAAAATCATAGCACTGGCGGCCGCTCTGGCGCTTTCAACCCGCTCCAACCAGGTGTTTCCCGCACCTGACTGGGTTGAAACCGCCGATCCGGTCGCAAGCCCCTACGCTGTCAAAGGCGGGACTCTGCGGTTCTCCGCCGCGCAAGCCCCCAAAAGCCTTAATTATTATATAGATAATAACTCCTATACCGCTATGATCTTCGGCCTGATGTACAGCTCTCTGCTGGGCTCCGACCCGCTCAGCGCTGATTTCACGCCGGCTCTGGCCCAGCGGTGGAGTATCTCCGACGATAAACTTCGCTATACCTTCGAAATTGATCCGTCAGCCCGGTGGAGTGACGGCGTACCGATCACAGCTTCCGACATTAAATGGACCTTCGATACCATCATGGCCCCGGAAAATCCCACCGGCCCCAACAAGGTGATTTACGGTAAATTTGAATCACCCGATATCCTGGATGAACGCACCATCCGCTTCACAGCCAAATCGGCCCATTGGGTCAACTTGGTGTCATTAAGCGGCTTTCAGGTTCTGCCGCGGCATGCCTTTGCAAAACGCGAGTTCGCTAAACTGGATTTCCAGAACGCGGTTGTTTCAGGACCCTACGCAGTCGACCGCATCAAAGAATCGATCGAAACCCGCATGAAACGGCGCAGGGATTGGTGGGCCGCCGGCAAAATATCGAATCGCAATCTGTACAATTTCGACTATCTGGTCTTTAAATACTATGTCGATCAGGAAAACGCGGTCGAAGCCCTTAAAAAGGGCTATATCGATGTTCATCCGGTCTACACCGCACGCCTCTGGATGACCGAAACCACCGGCGAAAAATTCACCCGCAACTGGATTATCAAACAGCAGGTCCGTAATTACAGTCCGATCGGCTTCCAAGGTTTTGTGCTCAATATGCGTAAATTCCCCTTTGATGATCTGCGTGTTCGCAAAGCTCTTGCGCATCTGCTGGACCGCGAGACCATGAACCGCACCATGATGTACAACGAATACTTTCTGCACCGCTCGTACTATGAAGACCTTTACGACAGCGACCATCCCTGTGAAAACACCTTCTACGATTTCAATGTCGACAAAGCGCGGCAACTGCTCAGCGAAGCTGGCTTCGAATTGAACCCCCAGTCCGGAATCCTGGAGCGGAACGGACGCGAACTAACATTCACCTTTCTGACACGCAGCTCCGCCACCGACAAATTTCTGGTACTTTTCAACAACGCCCTGCAGTCTGTCGGCATCAGAATGTCGATCGAACGCAAAGACCTGGCCGCCTGGGTACGTGACATGGACGCCCACAACTTTCAGATGAGCTGGGCGGCCTGGGGAGCCAGCCTCTTCCGCAACCCGGAGTTCAGCTGGCTTTCAAGCGAAGCCGACACTCCCGGCAGCAACAATTATTCCGGTTTTAAAAATCAGTCGGTTGATGCGCTCATCGCCGAACAGCGCACCAACTTCAACCTGAACGAACGCAACGCCATCTGCCGACGTATCGATAAAATCCTGACCGATCAGGTACCTTACATCCTGCTCTGGAACACCAACCGCACCCGCATTTTCTACTGGAACAAGTTCGGCACCCCCTCAACCGTACTGGACAAATACGGCAATGAACGCGCATTGGTTGCCTACTGGTGGCATGACCCCGAAAGCGTCAACGAACTTAACGAAGCCATGCGCCGGGATCAGCCCCTGCCGACCAAACCGGAAACCATCGATTTCGATGACTTTTTTAATAACAAATCACTTAACTGAAACAACACCCCTAACAGAACAGAATATTATGACTCTATTTCCCGTCCAACTCGATAAACCGCTGATTGTTTTCGACATCGAATCAACCGGAACCAGCCCACGTGCCGACCGCATCATTGAACTGGCAGCCATTCGTATTGAACCGGACGGTTCACAGCACAAAGGCTACTGGCTGCTCAACCCCGGAGTGCCAATCCCCGAAGAGAGCATCGCGATCCACGGCATCACAGATGAAATAGTCCGCGATTGTCCTGCTTTCAAGGACAAAGCCCTGGAAATACTGACCTTTTTCGGCGAAGCCGATCTTTCCGGCTTCAATGCCGGGCGTTTTGATATCCCCATCCTAGCCGAGGAGTTTAAACGGGCCAAAATAATCTTTGATCCTGACCGCCGCCGTCTGCTCGACGCTCAGCGCATTTTTCACACCAGGGAACCACGTGATCTGAGTGCCGCACTTAGGTTCTACTGTAACGAGGAACATACCGACGCCCACGGTGCGGAGGCTGATGTGCAGGCCACTCTCGATGTGCTGATCGGACAATTCAACCGTTATCCTGACCTGCCGCGTGATATGGAGACGCTCGACAAGCTGTTCAATCCGCTGGATCCATTCAACACCGACCGCTCCGGCAGACTGCGCTGGGTTGACGGCGAGGTTACAATCAACTTCGGACGCAAAAAAGGTGAGAAACTGCGCGATCTGGTACAGAGTGACCCCGGTTTCATCAAGTGGATCATTAAAAACGATTTTCCTCAGGATACACGTGCAATCTGTGAAGATGCGCTGAATGGCCGCTTTCCGGAACCGCCTCTTCAAAAACCCCCAACCAGAAAACTGTAGCCGGGCTCATCCACCCCGGGCCACGCGGCGAATTAAAATTCTCAACCGCATTTTTAATTGCTAAACGCGGTTCAATTAACAATCTCAACCAATCGTCATCCATCAGTTGCAAAGCTATGATTATACCAATGATCTTTGCGGCACCCGAATTGATGGACTGAGCTATGCCTCCGGTAGCGTAACTGTTAGCGGTTTCAGCGTGGCGATGGAGGATTACGAGTATGATCTGGATGACCGGTATGCGGCTTATCGACCTGAGACAATCGGCTGGCTGGCGATAGACAACACCGCCGGTTTGTGGAACGGCAGCATGTTTGAGGCTTTTGTACGCGATGAGGTTCTTGGAAAAGGGGATTATGTCACTTCATTTGTAAATTCATACTCAGCAGCTCCAATGGTATTCGGCTGCATTGCCAGCTATAAAGGCGCAGACAACTGTAATCTGCGCTTAAGTGCGATCAATGCAGATCAAATTACGGTGTACTTGGAAGAGTGCACCACCGAAGACGAAGAGACCGATCATGGCAGTAAAGATGCCTTGACCATGCTGGCTATCGAGGGTACGGGTGATTTGTATGCTTATTCTCAGGATTTTGTGGTGGGGGCTTTCACCTTTGATCCTGACGGACAGTTCGACCCTGCGGCCAACGGTCCGGAGGATGTGACTTTCAGCTACACACTGGTTGATCTGTACGGCAATCAGGATACCGCCACAGTGACAATTACGGTGGTCACCCCCTATGACGGCACAATCATGATTCTGCGCTGACTGTGGCGCGGCCCCGCCGCCTTTTTCCCTGCGGTCAAACCGGTTACTGTGGCGCGGCATTATTGCCGCGCATTATTTCATAATTAAGGAAAAGAAGATACAGACGAAGTGGCAGATGGTACCGGCCATTACAAACAGGTGCCAGACGGCATGATGAAATGGCATAAAGCGCCAGATGTAGAAGATTGTGCCCAGTGTGTACAGCGCACCGCCCAACACCAGCCACATGACACCCTGAACATCCATTACCCGAATTATCGGACCGATTCCGATCACCGCAGTCCACCCCATCGCGACGTAGGCTAGGGTTGAGATCACCCTGTACCGCCCGGTTGTGAAGAGTTTGAGCACAACCCCGACCAGAGCCATCCCCCAAACCACGCCGAACATCGCCCAGGCGAGTACCGGATAGTGCGGGCGCAGACCGACCAGAACAATGGGGGTATAGGAGCCAGCGATGAGAAAGTAGATCGCCATATGATCGCACACCTCCATCGCATTCTTGAAACGCGATTCCGGCAACGCGTGATAGATGGAGGATATGGAATAAAGCAGTATAATGGTTGCCCCGAAAATAGAGCCGCTGACGACCTTCCACACCCGCAGGCTTTCACTCTGGGCACCGAAGACAACCATCAGGGTCAGCATCGC
Source organism: Kiritimatiellia bacterium (assembly GCA_018399555.1). GTDB lineage: Bacteria > Verrucomicrobiota > Kiritimatiellia > RFP12 > UBA1067 > M55B167. The sequence goes on from JAGYOL010000145.1 coordinate 6,334, forward strand.
CGCCCCCAGATGGCTGCCGACCGCATGCGTGGCGCTATGCACCATCTCTTCGACAACAGAATAGTGATGTGGTTCATGTTGCAGCATAGTACGGATTCCCAAACATCCACCGTGACACCTGGATCAACCCGGCAATTCAGATATCCCGGGTGTCATTAAAACCATTTTGAACCAAAGCTGCTTTCAGCCGCAACCAAAGTGAG
>JAGYOL010000146.1 GCA_018399555.1 Kiritimatiellia bacterium
CATGATAGTAATTGAATCCTGTTGATCATGTGATCCTGTCTGATTTATTCTTTCTTTCAACACATACAAAGGTGTCGTCAATCTGTTCAATTTCAGCCTAGTCAGAAAGTCAATTCCGTCCTAACGGGATAATCGACTTTGTGGTAATATCTCGAACATGGTGATCAAAAAAATATCTATGTTGCTTGTTGCCACAGCGGTCTGCCGCTGCTTCAGTGCCGAGGTGTCGCAATGGCACCTCACTGAAATTGATTTTACCGCTCATCAGAGGTATACCAACCCTTATGCTGATGTGACTGTCGCGGCAACTTTCACCGGACCACAGGGCCAGAGCATCGAACGTGAAGGATTTTGGCGCGGCGGCAGCCGCTGGACGGTGCGCTTCGCCCCTACCGCCGCAGGCGAATGGCACTGGCGTACGATCTGTTCATCTGAAAATGATATCGGTCTGCATGCACGCGAAGGCTCGCTGCAATGCGTATCATACAATGGCACATTACCGCTCTACCGTCACGGATTTCTACGAGTAAGCGACAACAACAGGCATTTCTGTCACGCAGACGGAACACCTTTTTTCTGGCTGGCCGACACCCACTGGCAGATGCCGGATACAGAGCGTGTCGATCTCTGCAACCACCCTGAACACCCGGACGGGAGTTGTCCGTTCGGAGGGCAGTTTCAGCACCTGGCGCATAATCGCAAGCTACTCGGTTTCACCGTCTATCAGACCTATCCTCATGCTGAGAATCCGCATTGGTGGACCAAGCGTTTCTCGCAAATTGATCCCGCGCGTTTTGAAGCAATTTTCGATATTCAGATGAACTATCTGGCCGCAGAGGGTTATGTCATTGCTTTGGGTGCGGGACACTTCGCCAGTTCAACGCGCATTCCTGCGGCAGATCTGCGTCGCTGGGCGCGCTACCTGGTTGCACGCTACGGTGCCCACCCGGTAGTATGGATCACGGGACAGGAGATTAACGCTCCTGATGACCGCGGGCGTAACCGGACTGAAGTATGGAATGCAGTAGCGGCAGAGATCGCGCTCCGCAACAGTTATCGTCAGCCTCACTCCGGACATCAGTGGGTGGTTGATGTCAATGTGCGTCCGCTGGGTGACAAGCCGTGGCATACATGGTTTGCGCTACAGGGAGGTCATCGCAACAGCGGGCTCACGCCGCAGTCACGTTACGCAGGCTACTACCATTTCAAACCGCTCAAACCGGTTCTTGAAACAGAAGCAATGTATGAGGGCATCAATGCCGGCGGGGTTGTTACAACCGGAGAAACACGGCGCTCAGCATGGAAGGCGATGCTCTGCGGTTGCGCGGGCTACACATACGGCGCTGCTGGCGTATGGGCGTTGAAATGGGATTCCGCCGACACGCGCTGGAAGCGTTATAACCAGGCAATTTCGAGCTGGCATGCGGGGATGAAACTGCCGGGTGCTGATCAAATGCGTGTCATGAAGGATTTTTTTGTGGCCCTGCCATGGACAGAACTCACACCGCGTTTCAACGATTCCGTCTGGGCAAGATGGAAAGACAACGAGCGATGCGTGCTGGCCACCCTAGACAATCAACTTTATGTTGCCTACTGCTACGGCGCGACAGCGTGCGGAACTCTCGGCAACATGAAAAAGAACACCCCCTATGAGGCGCACTGGTTTGATCCGCGCACCGGACGGTGGACGGCGAAAATAACGGTGCCCGGCACAATCAATGGCGAATTCCATGTGCCGGAAAAACCGGATGGTAATGACTGGGTTCTGCTGGTCAGATTAAAATAACAGAAACAGAAAACGGAGTGGAAAATGAAAAATGGTATGCTTGAAGCGACGTTCTTTGCCGCCGCACTGTGTTGTCTGGTATCCGCGGCGAACGCCTCGACTATCATCAAAAGCAATAATGTCGACAATCTTAATCTGCCTTCGAGCTGGGTCGATGGTGTCGCTCCGGGCGCGAACGACGTTGCGCAGTGGGATGCGACGGTCACGGCTGCCAACGCCGCAGCACTCGGAGGGAATCTGACATGGCAGGGCATCAGGATCACCAATCCCGGGGGAACGGTGACTATCGATGCCGGCAACACTCTTACGCTGGGTGCTGCGGGCATCAGCATGAGTTCGGCGACCGCTGATCTCGCTATCTTGTCGAATCTGAGAGTGCTCTCAGGACGCCCTCAGTTGTGGAATGTGGCCGCAGGACGGACACTGACCCTCGACACCGGCAGTTTTACACGCGAACCGGGCGCACTGCTGCTGGTTCAGGGGCTCGGCACGATCGCCGCGGCAAATATTTTTAACGACGCCACCGGCATTGTCGGTCCGTGGGCGCATCTCGGGTCAGGCTCAAACACACGCTATATCACAATGAACAGCGGGACAATCGGCAACTACTCCGACAACACCGTGGCTAATGCGGCGGGGATAACCGACACCACCGGCACCGTTAATTACGAAACCGGCGCAGGCGGCACACTCGGCACAGGCGCAAAGATACACACACTGCGTTACACTGGCGGTGCGACAACCATCAGCGGTGCTCTGGAAACAGATGGCATCATGCATTGCGGCTCAGGATTACTGACGCTCAACAGCGCTGTCACCATCGGTGCCAGCCGCGAGTTGACACTCCTGCTGCCGGCCAACCAGCAGATCACAATCTCCGGCGCAATCAGTAACAACGCCGCCGGTGCCATCAGGTCTGGCCAAAGGCGGTCCGGGTCAGCTTCGTCTGCAGTGCGATTACGCCTTTACCGGTCCGATCTCTGTCGGAGACGGCACATTGCAACTTGCCCCTACGATAAACGGCGCAATTATCCCGGGTGACATATATCTCAACAATAACGCTCAGATTCAATATAACAACAGCAATTCGCAGACCTTGAGCGGCGACATCTCAGGACCGGGTCTGCTTTCGAAGTGGAGTGGAGGAACGTTGAAACTATCAGGATCCAACACCTTCGAGGGAGTTACATCTATCAATGCCGGCGTTATAAAACTCGGACATGCAAACGCTCTCGGTACACCAAACGGTGTCACGCAACTCCGCCGTTTCAACGACGCCAACCGAGGACGAGTTGAGTTGAACGGATTTTCAACCGATGAAACGTTCAGTTTTGAGGACACAAACAGCGGCAATACAGGCAGCTATATCGGCTATGGCGGTTTAATCGAGAACAATAATCCGCTCGTAGCGGCAGAGTGCTCAGGTACCATCACTCTCAACAAACATGGCACAGTGCAGGGCAGCGGTGACATCACCCTCTCCGGCACTATCAGCGGTTCCGGGTCTCTTTTTAAAAAGGGAACCAACACCCTGACGATCTCCGGTGCCAACACCTACACCAATCAAACCGTGCTTGGGTCGGGAACGCTGCGTCTCGGCGCGGACAACACTCTGCCGGCAGAAAGCACTGTTATCCTCTGGAATGCCACCCTGGACGCCGGCGGATTCTCCAACACCGGCGCAGCACTCAAAGTGCGTGGCAACGGTACTCTGGCACTCGAAGCCGGTGCGCAGCTCTCATTCGGCAACAGCCGTGACCAAAACTGGGGTGGAACACTGGCAATTACCGGCACGCTCAGATCACGGAGTCTGCATTTTACGGGCGGGCTGACCGCCGCGCAGCTGAGCAGCATCACCTACAATGGTAATCGCGTTTATCTGACAACTTCCGGTTATGTCATTGGAGACCCGCCGGCAACTCTGATGATTGTACGATGAGAATAACTACCGCCATAACTGCATCTATCCTGCTGGCAGCCCTCGGCTGTGCAACTTTACGAAATCGGCGCAATGACCCGGTGACGATCGGTGCAATCCGCTGGGATGCCTGGCACACACCCGCCGCCGCAAAGGAACATGGGGCGAAGGGCGGTCCGGTGCGGGCCATGGAAAAATCGCTTAACCCGCACCGTTATCGCTGGCGCTCCCCCTTTTTCGCACGTGTAGACACCAACGACATTTTGCGTATCGACGGCTACACGCAGGAGATAATCAACCGCGAGATAGCCTACGCCAAAGCGGGCGGCATAGACTACTGGGCGTTTCTGCTCTATCCCGAAGGCAACAGCATGAGTCAGGGCTTATCACTCTATTTAAGCAGCCTAGACAGAGATGACGTCAATTTCTGCGCGGTGGCCTCCCCCAATACCTTCGGTGGCCGTGCAACTTGGCAGGCGGGAATTGATCGCATCATCAAATATATGCGTGAGCCGGGTTATCAAAGTGTCTGCGGCGGACGGCCACTGCTATATCTGTTTCGTCCGGAAGAGAAATGGATTCAAACCTGGGGTGGCCCTGAAGGAGCGCGCGAATTGTTCAATAAGTTACGCAGTGCCGCAGTAGCAGCCGGCGTGGGCGACCCGTACCTTGTTGTGATGCACCAAGGCGCGGCAAGTGCCGGCAGCAAGGCAGTGGAAGCGGTTGGTGCTCAGGCACTCACCGACTATGCGCGCTCGGGTGGCGGACGCAGTGCGCCTTATGCTGAACTGACCGCGCGATTACGGGATTTCTGGAGTGAATGTGCGGCAACCAGTGTCGATGTGGTTCCACTGGCAATGGCGGGCTGGGATCGTCGGCCGCGTGTAGAACACCCGGTTCCCTGGGAGCAGTGGCAGAAACCGGGTTCAGGCTTAGACCGATTTTATAAATTGCCGACACCGGAAGAACTGGCCGCGCACCTGGATGAAGCAATGACGTGGGCGAAAAAAAACACCGAATTTTGTCCGGCACAAACCGTAATTGTATATGCCTGGAATGAACATGACGAAGGCGGCTGGCTCTGCCCGACAATCGGGCGGGATGGAGTACCGGATGCGAGTCGTCTGGAAGCCATAGCTACGATGAGAAAACAAAGGAATAAAACAAAGGAGAAAACAAGACAATGAGCAAAGCAAAATACTCAATAATTCTTACAATCATCGCGATCGGTTTATTATTCGGCTTCTCAACGGCGCATGCGCAGAATGCCGAACCAGCAAAACGTGTCTACGACATCGCGGCATTTGTCTGGCCTTCCTACCATCCGGATGACCGCGCCAGAATTTTCTGGCCTATGGGAATCGGCGAGTGGGAGACGGTCATGAAAAATGAAGCGCACTTTGAAGGTCATCAGCAGCCGCGCAAGCCGGTCTGGGGGTATGTCAATGAGGCGGATCGTTATGTGATGGAGATGCAGATCGCGGCGGCAGCCGATCATGGCGTGAATGTTTTTATCTACGACTGGTATTGGTATGACGGCATCTCCTATCTGGAAGCCTGCCTGAACGAGGGATATCTCAAGGCACGCAACAACAACCGCGTGAAATTTTATCTGATGTGGGCCAATCATGATGTGAATCTGATGTGGGATCGACGCAACTCCGACGATGCGTCGACCCGACGCAACACTGCCACAATCTGGCGCGGCAGTGTCAGCCGGACGGAGTTTGATAAAATCGCACATCGCTGGATTGAACGTTATTTTTCACACCCCTCCTACTACAAGATTGATGGCAAGCCGGTTCTGATGATCTATGACCTCAACAAACTGATTGAAGGTCTGGGAGGCGTGGAAGAAACCCGCGCCGCCCTGGAATGGTTACGTGCGGAGGTTAAAAAAGCCGGACATCCCGGCTTGGAACTGCAACTCTCACTGCGTCGGCACAGTGACCGCAGCTTGTCAGGAATTGCAGGCGACAACCTCGGCACACAGCGGGAGCTGGTTGAAAAACTTGGCTTCGACTCACTCACGCACTATCAATTCTGTCATTTTGCCAATGTGAACCGCGATTACAATGAGGTTATGAAAGATGTCAGAAAAGAGTGGACGGCTGTCAAAACCGACTACGCGGCAACATACTATCCGCATGTTTCGGTTGGATGGGACAGCAGTCCACGCACGCCGAATCGACTTGGCGCAGTCATTAAAAACAACACGCCGGCCAATTTTGAACAGGCGTTGCGTGAAGCCAAGGCATTTGTGGACGCTCAGCCGGAACGCACACCGCTGATAACGGTCAACAGTTGGAACGAATGGACTGAGACCAGCTATCTACAGCCGTGCGATCTGTACGGCTATGGATATCTGGAAGCGGTCAAACGTGTTTTCGTGGAAGGTGAATGACGCAACACCAAAACGCTGCCGCAAGAATGGGGCGATAGACGGGGTTTGAACCCGCGACAACCAGAACCACAATCTGGGGCTCTACCACTGAGCTACTATCGCCATTGAATCAGGCGCATGTAAGATTACCAAAAAACGGCTGGAAATCAAGCGCGACTTTAAAAAAGTTTAGAATTTACCTCTCATCTGATGTGTGTTAGAGTTGTCTAAATTGTTAACTAACCCAGCGTAGCCGGAACCAAGCGGGATCGTAGTTAAGATATTTGACATTTGTTTTGATATTTTTGAACAATAAGTGCGCCATTCTTGCACAAATGTACAAATATTTAGCTACGACCCCTCCCGTAAATTCTTGTTTTTTACGACAGAAACTAAAATT
>JAGYOL010000147.1 GCA_018399555.1 Kiritimatiellia bacterium
TGACTCCGTGGACGATTATGCGGATATCTCTGCCCATCACCTTTGTGTTACCGCTGATCGGTTACTGGTTGACACTCTATCGCAAAATTTATCCTCATCTGCCGGCTGCACTCACCGCACAGGCTGCGGGGATTACAGAATCATCTGATTTAAGTCATCCCATCTTCAATCTGGTCGCACGGCTGACAGCTCAACTGCCCTGGGAGACCCTGACAGTGCGGCTCAATACCCTGACAGCGGTTTGCGGTGCGGTGACTGTCGCACTTTTTTACATGCTTGTGACACGTATCATATTTATGCTGGGTGCTGAAGACTCCGGCGGTGCCATGCGTGCTCTGCCCCCCGACACACCAGGCAGCCCAGACGATCAAGATTCCATGAATCGCCCCGACACTGCCGGAGTACTCTCCAGCAATGCGGCTGCATCGATTCCGCCAGAGGTGCATTTTCACAATCTGCGGGTAGCCTACAGTGCCATGCTGGGAGCTCTGGGTGCCTCGATCGCGCTGGCTTTCTGCGGCCCCTTCTGGTTCGCATCAACCAGGCTGCTGCCCTATACCTTCGATCTGATGCTGTTTTTTCTGATTCTCAATATGATTATCTCTTACGATCAGAGGGCACGCACCGCCACTCTTCTGTTGGCGGTATTTCTGCTGGCACTCTGCTCGGTGGAATCCGGCATCTTTCTTATTCTGGCACCGGTTGGCGTGCTGATTCTTTACCGTTCCATGAAACTGAGCGAGCAGTTCACGATGGGCCGTCTGCTTTTATGCATCATCATAGGGCTGGCTGGAGCAGTAGCGGCAATTCTTTTTCTCTGGAACGCCGCCGATCACTGCGCCGCAATGCCAACCCCCGCGCCGCGACCGATTTTAAATGTCTTCCAAATGACCGTAACCAACGAGATTCTCTCGTGGATTCCGAGATTCGGGTGGAGCCGTATTTTTGTGTTTTTCATCATGCCGCTGGTGCTTGCTTTTGCCGTTTTTTCACACTCATTCAGGATTCGCAAACCACTCGTATTTATTCTGCAGCTTGCACTTGCGGCACTGTTGATCCCATCGTTGATCAATCATCCACTGGCACCGTGGGGCATCGCCCGTTTGATCTCGAAAACACCGGTTTACACCTATGCAATCATTGCGGCAACCTGCGGTCTGCTTTTCGCATCTCTGCATCTGATGCGTGAAATTTTTCAGGATCAGATCGATGAAGATCTGGACTTCTATGAGTATCGTGACAACCCCATTGTCTGCCGTCTGGGGGCGCTGCTTTGCTGGCCGCTGCTGCTCATAACATTGTGCGTTCCTTTTTTCAGCTACAAGGATGTCAATCCGAGTGAGGGAAATTTCACGGACGCGGTTGCCGACAACATATTTGCCAGAATCAAAGATAAACAACTGATTCTTGACATACCTTTTCTCAGGCATGAAACAATGATCAAGGCGTTGGAGCATGATGTAACCTTATATTTCTATTCGACAGAGACTCTGAAGGGAGGCAATCTCTCCCAGCATAATCTGGAGTACATAAACAACAATCCGGCCTTTGAGGATTATCGCTGCCGCCTGATCAACGCCGCCGAGATATCACCGTTCTCATTCATGCGTGAATGGCTGTCACACGATCCGACGGCCTACCGCAAAATAGTTTTGTACAGTTATCCCGGCATTTTCCGTAAACTGGGATACACTGCTGTTCCCAACGGTTTCTGCATGGAGCTGATACCGCTTGAAAGCAGCATAGATTCACAGCAGCTGTTCGACAATTTTATCGGATTCACCCAAACGATGCACACCCGTCTTTTCCCGACGGAGGTCGACTCAATCAAACTGCTGACCAACCATCGCAACGCCTACCGCAGGCAACTGGCCTTCAACGGCAACGAGTTGGCAGCTCTTTTCATTGAACGCCGCGAATATGATCTTGCGGCGCAGTTGTTAAAACACTGCGCGGAGCTCTCCCCCGGCAACCTCTGCATCTGGCTAAATCTTTTTCACCTCGGCAAAGATCTGAATATTGCTGCCGCAAACAGCGCTAATGCACAGCTGCAACTAACCGAATGGCCGGATCACGACAAACTGCTCAGCCTGACCTTGAGCACGCTGAAGAGTGATCACGGCACCCTGGCCGATGAAGAGATATTGGAATACGCCAAGAAAAGGTTCTGGACAAGATCCAATATTTTCAGAAATCTGGCGGTATCTCAGGACCAGCTTGATCCGATCACAGAATTGCGCAACAAAAAACGACATCTGTACAGCAGCATCGCCAACAGCATTCTAGCCAACGATCTGAATGAAGCCGACAGCCAGTTGAACATCCTGCTCGACATCGATGATGCTGATCACTTCGCCCTGCTTAACAAGGCCAAAGTGGCAATTCTGCGCGAAAATTTACCTGAAGCCGGGTTATGGATGGACTTGGCGAAAGAGGCTGAAGTACCGTCAGAGAAACTTCTGTGGCACGAAGCGGCCGTCATGAATCTGAACGGCAAAATGGATGAAACGCTTGAACTTCTTAATGAAGTTATCCCTGATAATACCACTAACCGTGATCTGTGGAATCTTCTGGCCGACATTCTGTTGAAAACAAACGATTTCGAACAGTTACGCACCAGGGTTTATCCCGCGCTGCGCAACACATCGCGTCTTAATGAAAACTACATGTTTTATGTCGTACAGGGTCACCTGCTGCAACAGGGCGAAGACAGCGATTTGAGCGGAGCACGCAGCGCATTTATCAAGGCTCTCGAACTGAATCCTGAGCTCGACGATATCGTGAGTGAACTGCTGGACATCGATATGCGGCTTTTTGTGCCGGCGTTTATGGAAAATGACGCCAAGAGAGTTCTGATTGATAATCCCGAACATCCGCTGGCGAACGCGCTGATGGGATTTGTCCGCCTCAGCCGCAACCAGACAGACCTGGCTGAAGACTTTTTCGCCCGCAGTCTGGAAAACAAAATCACCCCCGAGGCACTGCGCGGCTATGCGGAAGTTCTGCTGAAACGTAAAAAAACGGTAGAAGCCGCCGACTATATCGAGCGCGCCCTTGCGCTCAGAGCGCAGGATATCGATCTGCTGCATCTCAAAACGCGGATTCTGATAGCACAGAACGAAATTGCAGAGGCCACTGCGACCTTCCAGGATGTCATCAAAACAAGGCCCGATGATCTGAGTGTGCGCCTGACCATGATCCGCCTGCTGATGCATCAGGGCAAACTCGAAGATGCGGCTATGATTGTCTCTAATATGCTTGATCGTGAAGACTATCTGCCGCGTCCGATTGTTCAGCAACTCAAAAAACTGGCCGACGATATCTCAAAACAATTCAAGAGTGTGACTGCCCCGTGAAAATAATCATTCGCCTGCTGAACTATCTGCAATATATTCTGATTCGCGCCGCCGGAATCCCTTTTGATCTTATCCCCCCCGCCAGAGCCTACGACATCGGCTGCGGTGTGATGAAACTGTTTTATCCGCTTTTCAGAGAAAGACGCCGGATAGCAATTGACAATATCCTCAAAGCAGGAATAACGGCTTCGTTGGAGCAGGCCGACCGCATCGCCAGAAATTCATTCGGTCACCTCGGAGGACACATCTGCGAATCTTTTAAAACAGGTCAGATACTTAGCCCTGACAACTGGCACAGCCATGTAGAGATTGAGATGAACGAAGAGAGCAGAGAACTGATCTTTGAAAAGCTTGATCAGCCGCTGATCATTCTGACCGGGCACCTCGGCAGCTGGGAGGCCAGCGCACCGATCCTCTCATTGACACGCCCCATGATGGCTGTGGCACGCAGAATGAACAACCCTTTTGTCGAACGCTTTATGCGCAAACGTCATTTCCGCGGCGCAATCACAGTGATCGATAAAAACAAAGGTTTCACCCCCTCAGTGCTGAAGCAATGGAAACAAAGTGCTGCCATTATGGCCATTGTGATGGATCAGCATGCTGGCAGCAGAACAGGCTTAAGGGTTGATTTTATGGGACGTCCGGCAGGCACCCACACCTCGCCAGCTCGCCTCCATCTCAGCACCGGCGCACCGGTGCTGATCGGTGCTGTAATCCGTACTGCACCCTTTAAATATAAACTCATAAGCGGCGAACCAATTCGATATAAACCCAGTCAAAACCGCGACGAGGATTTGAAATCATTGCTGGAATTATTCAACAGCCAGCTTGAAGAGCTTATTCGAAGCTATCCTGAACGCTATCTGTGGATGCATAACCGCTGGCGTGATGCTAACGCATCGAAAAAACGGAGATCAAAACAAAAAAACGGCGGATAAAAGCTATTTTTACTTTTACCCGCCGCCAGGGAGGACATATATAAATTTGCGGCATCCCCGGTTTCGCAACCGTACGCACCTACACGGGGGAGGTGAAGTGCGAGGTGCCGCTTTTTTTATCAACAACCTGGGGAGGTTGTTTTGATGGGTGTATATTACAATATGCACTTGGTGTTGTCAACAGAACGCACCTCTTTTTTTATTTTTTCCCCTGTGGTCAAAAAAAACACATCCCGCAACTCGCGAACCGTTCCAAATGCCACGCCAGATTCTCCCGGTTGGGGTGGAAACGCTTATCCCCCGATCTGAGATCTTCACACCCATGCATTAATCTCCACCTCTAACCCAGCGTAGCCGCCTGTCTGCCGACAGGCAGGGAACCAAGCGGGGCCGTAGTTAAGATATTTGACATTTGTTTTGATATTTTTGAACAATAAGTGCGCCATTATTTCAGCAAAATCCTTATTTGTTATTGAGGTCTGACCCTTCCACCACTTAAATTTGTACATTGCTGAAATTCTGGCCAGTTGGTAACATATACACATCACAAGAGGTTAATATGACGACAGAAGAATCAATAATAGAACAGATCCACTCATTGCCTGCATCTTCAAAGAAAGAAGTTCTACATTTTATTCAATTCCTGAAGAGCAAGCGTGATTCGGACAAAAGCAATCTAAGTGATTCAGAATGGCAGGATTTTTCATTAAACTCCGCAATGCAGGGAATGGAAGAAGAAACATCTCCATATACAGTTGCAGACATTAAGGAACAACTCTGATGTTGCGAGAGGGACAGATTGTTCTTTTTGAATTCCCCAATGCCGATCAACGCAGAGGGAAACTCCGTCCAGCACTTATCATCAAACCCTGCCCAGGGCAATACGGCGATTGGCTGATATGCATGATATCCTCTCAGTTACACCAGCAACTACCAGGAATTGATGAAGTCTTAACAAACGCCAGCAGCGATTTCAGCCAAACCGGCCTCAAACTTAGCAGTGTAATCAGAATAACCCGGCTGGCAGTAGTCAAAGGTGACATTATAAAAGGATCAATAGGTTCAATATCGAGTGACCGGCACAAACTCATTTGCACTCGCCTATCAGAATGGTTGTCAGCTTGACAGCCTCACGACCTGCAAACCACTAAACACTTAAGTTGAGGGCTGACCCCTTCGCGAAACCCGTTAACTCTTAAATCAGGGGTTGCACCCTAAGCCACCGCAATTATCACCGGTATTTCGTGTCAGGCTCTTCCCTGACCACCATGTTTTTATGAACGTGTCCGTTTTTATAAGTAACCAAAGGCGTACCGGTGCGTTCTGCTATCTCTCGAGCTCTTAATGCAGCCCGTTTAAGTGCTATCTGTGACTGCGCTAAATCGGCATCTATCTTTTTCTTAACCATTATGGTCCCTCCTCCAATAAAACAGCTTCATTTTCTGAATTGTCGTACACCTGCCACGCATCCAGCAAGGGACGATAAAGAGTAACAAAGTTATCCCAGCCAGCCTTATAACGACGACGGATTACATTCTCTGGAATCATGTGTCCACCCTGCGACACTCTTGCTGCCACACGTTCGATTGCCACTTCTTCACAGGGAAGCTTTAAAAAAAAATAAGCTTCACCCTATATCCCGCTAATTTCCATTGCGGAATTAATCTGGCATAATGACGACCAGACAATGTTGTCTCGAAAGCAAAACTCTCGGGCAAATGTTGTCTTGCCTGCGCCGTTAGGTCCAGCAATAATAACAATTTTTTTACCTGAATTTTTAACCATAACTGCCAGCTTTATACCATTAAATCCATAACAACGCATGATTAATCTATATTTATAAACTTAGCACAAACCTGATGATATTACAATTGCCCATTTTTTTCATATCACGACGTACAGTGGAAAGCAGACACCATTTTAACGATTTCAACGACTTTAACCGTTGCCCTTCGGGCAACCGCACCTGACATCCTCCCCGAACATTTTCCTATACGCTGCCGCGTCCGCCTTGCTCACCGGCAGGACACTCTCGCCGGAACTGAGAAAACCGGATGACTCCCGCACCCCGTCTTGTCCCGCCGTCATGTCCGGAATAGTCCCGCGTGCGGGACGACGACGGAAGAGCGTAGGAGGAAGCCAGAAAGGCGAAGACTGGACCCCGGCACATGCCAAGAAACGACTTAAC
>JAGYOL010000148.1 GCA_018399555.1 Kiritimatiellia bacterium
GCGCTGGCATTCTCTCCTTTGACTGGAAAGTTTCCAGTGAGGCGGATTGGGACATTTTGAGTTTTTATGAGGTTGGTTCGGGCGGCACCAACCGGATATCGGGAACCGGTGGCGACTGGGCTCGTGTGAGCGTAACTGTCGGAGGTGGTGCTAATACTCTGCATACATTCAGGTGGATTTACGAGAAGGATCCTATTAGTGATTATGTCGGGGAAGACTGCGGCTGGGTGGATGCGATTAAATGGACTGCCCTTTATGACATTTATACCATTGTGGTTAACAATGGCAGTGGAGATGGCACCTATACAAACGGAACTACCGTGGTGATAAACGCGAATCATCCGCCGCGATATCATGAGTTTGACCGCTGGATAGGTGATGATAGCACAGTGGCAGATGTGTTTTCATCTGAAACTACAATATTTATTACCGGCGCAGGATTAATAGTGACGGCAACCTACAAGCCGATTTTGTATCCCCTAAATGTTACTCACGGTAGCGGCAGCGGGTTGTATCCTTATAACTCAGATGTTTTGATCGTTGCAAACAGCTATTCTGGTAAAATTTTCTACCGCTGGACCGGAGATGTTGATACTGTCACAGATGTTATACAGCCGACGACCACTATCGTGACGGGTGATGAAGCACTGTCGGTAATTGCAACCTACAAAATCCCCGTAACGGTAAATAACGGTTCCGGCGGCGGATGGTATCCCGCGGGTTCGGTTGTGTCCATTACTGCTGCTCCCGCTCCAATGTATATGGAGTTTGTCGGATGGTCCGGTGATGCCGCTGCACTGTTAGATGATCCGCTATCCCGCACCGCGAATTTTATGGCTCCGGACGGTCCCGCAAATTTTACGGCGACATACACTACTTCGATAGCAAGAGTGGCGGGTTGCTACGGTCGAGTTTTCTCACAGTCCGGCTCAGCGGGAGGAATTTCCTCTGATGCTGCCGCCGGATCGCCCTCCGGCACTCCGGCAGTTATACTGGGAGGGAGCGGGGTTGTGCCCGACAGCGGCTTTGCCGCCTTTGAGACTGAGGTGTGGGGTAGCGGTCTGGTGTTGTTCAACTGGAAGGTCTCAAGTGAAAGTGGCGCAGACTACCTGAAGTTCAAGGTCGATGGTTCAGAGATCGCGGCTATATCGGGAACAAAAGTTCCATGGACCCAGATTTCCAACAGAGTTGAATGCGCCGGTGTCCGGCATACTTTGCGCTGGGAGTATATCAAAAATGGTTCGCTGGCCAGTAGTGCGGATGCCGGATGGGTTGATGATATAATCTGGGTTGGGGATATGCCTCAACCGGGATTAAGTCCTGATATTCAAGATGTGATGGTCACTGATAGAGTATTTGCTTTAAACTTCCGTGGCGAGCGGGGCGTGCCGTATATTGTTTATACGAATGGTGCGCTCACTGCCTGGGGGTGGGTGCCTATGGCTATGGTGCATAAGGAGATGGGGGAGTCTAACGGAGTTTTTCGTTTGTTGTTTGAAATTGCTCGCCCCCTTAGCCAGAGATCATGCTTCTTTAAAGTATTTGCGGCACCCTCGGAATACAAGGTGATCTTTATGAACTGGGATGGCACAGTTTTAAAAACAGAATGGGTGCTTCAGGGTGCGACGGCAACTGCGCCAGCCGTTGATCCGACCAGACAGCTCGACAGTATTAATCTATATGACTTTGCTGGGTGGGATATTGAATTTTATAATGTACAAAGTGATTTGACTGTGACAGCGCAATATAATGTAACTTCTAGGCTTGCGCACGATGGTATGTTGCTAATACCTGCTGGTACGAACAGCGGAACGGATCCGGATTACGGCGTGTACAGTCTGGTTGTCGAGGCTTTTTATATGGACGTAAACGAGGTGACTAAAGCTATGTGGAACGAAGTATATGCCTGGGCGGTGACGCATGGCTACAGCTTTGAAAACACTGGTTTGGGTAAGGCTGCGGATCATCCGGTGCATTCTGTGAATTGGTACAACTGCGTGAAGTGGTGTAACGCTCGTAGTGAAAAGGAAGGGTTGATGCCGTGTTATATAACATTGGAGGGTGCCGTTTACAAATCGGGGCAGCGATCTCCGGATTGTAACTTCGCTGCCAACGGTTATCGGTTGCCGACGAAAGATGAGTGGGAGTACGCTGCGCGCGGCGGGTTGAACCATTGGCGCTTCCCTTGGGGTGACACGGTTACGCACAGCCATGCAAACTACCGGAGCGACAGTAGTTTCTACTATGATGTCAGCAACACGCGCGGTGGTCATCCGTCCTACGCAGGCGAATCTCCGAACACTAGTCCTGTTGGAGCGTTCGCTCCGAACGAGTATGGTCTTTATGACATGGCAGGTAATGTATTAGAGTGGAGTAGCGATGCATTGAGCGCGGAACGTTGTGTTTTTGGTGGAAGCTGGAACTCCTACGCGAATAGCTTACGTTGTGGCTATGTGTTCTGGTACGTTCCGGACTTAAGCTCCAGCATGATTGGGTTCCGAGCCGTTTGCCGTTACGGACCGTAGACGCTCATTCCTGGGCGATACTCCGGGTGCTCCGGAATAAAACCTATAAATGGGTAGCAGTTTAGTTGCTGTTCAATCAACTTCTGCAGTAAGTGAACTTGACATTTCAAATTAAGGGGCTGCTCGGTACATTTACGGTAAAGTATTGCGACGGGATAATTACAATTTGGAAGGTTGATCCAAACGAAATCCCGTAGTTTCTCATGCGCAGCACACTGTCCCCGATTCCACAGGGCTTGCTTGGTAATATAATATCTAGAGTGTACTTCTTTTCCGGTAAAAGGCGTTTCCGATTGTTTGCCGAGTCTGAGTTGTATCCTTTTTTTAGCACAGATTAACTGCCCCGTTGTTGCGCAATTTTGCTAGAATTTAGTTTTCGTAAATCATAACAGGTGAATGAAATTGAGTCCGAAACAGGTCGAGTCAGTCAACAGCGTTGCCGAAGAGGCCTTTGTGCAGCTTTTTATGGAGGCGTTCGGTCCGGATAAAACGGAGCAGCTTTTTGTGCAGCATCCGTGCGTGGACATTTACGGACGCCACCGCTGGATTGATTTCGCTCTCGAAACAACGTCCGCGAAAATCGCCATCGAGATTGACGGCGAACAATATCACAATCCGTCCAAGGTTTCGCCTGACAAGTATGCCGATGACCTGCTGAAACAGAACAGCCTTGTCTATCAGGACTGGCGTGTCTATCGGTGGACGTATCAGCAGTTGCGCTCAACCCCGGACCGCGTTAAGGATGAGTTGTCGCTTTTTCTTTCCGACCATCTTCTGGTCGCCGAACCGGATTTTCTGCCGGAGCAGTCGGGAACCGCCATTGAATGCCGCTATGATCTGCGCGATTATCAGACCGAGGCGCTGGATCGGTTGATGCAGGTGCGCGAGACGGGCGATACAATCGCGCTGCTTTATCATGCAACCGGCACCGGCAAGACGGTGACAGCCGCGGCGGATGCCAGACGTGTTGGAGGCAAAACGCTGTTTCTTGTGAATGCGCTGAAACTCGTGGATCAGGCGAAGGAGCGGTTTCATGATGTCTGGCCGACGGCGAGGACGGGGCGTTATACCGGCTCTCACCGGCCGGATGGCGAAGTGGATGTTCTGTTTGCGACGATGCAGAGTGTCGTGAACCACCTTGATGAGTTTGACCCCTGCCAGTTTGATTATGTGATTGTGGATGAGTGTCATCACTCGGCCAGTAAAAGCTATGCGGCGATTCTCGGTTATTTTAAACCGTCTTTCACGCTGGGTCTGACCGCGACACCTGAGCGTGCGGACGGCGAGGATATTCTGCACATTTTCAAGAATGCCGCGCATAAGATGGACCTGGAAACCGCAGTTAAGCGCGGTATTCTTGCGCCTGTGCGCTGTTTTCGTGTAAAGACCAATATTGACCTTGCGAGTGTCCGCATCAACGGCATTCGATATAACAGCCTTGACCTCGAAACAAAGCTGTTCATCCCCGAGAGGAATGCGCTGATTCGCGATACTTATCTGGAGTATGCCAGGGGAAGAAGGGCTGTCGTGTTTTGCGCCAGCGTCAAACACGCGGAGCTGATTGCCGATCTGTTGAATGATGCCGGGATCGCTACGGCGGCGGTTTCGGGGCGCGTTCCTGAAGCGCAACGGAATTCGATTCTGTCCCGTTATGAAAGGGGCGATATCCGGGTGCTGTGCGCCTGCGACCTGCTGAACGAAGGGTGGGACAGTCCGTGTACCGAAGTGCTTTTTATGGCCCGCCCTACGATGTCGAAAACGATTTATCTCCAGCAGCTCGGACGCGGGGTGCGCAGACATGCGGGCAAGGAGTCGCTGCTTGTCTTTGATTTTGTGGATAACGCCTCTCTGTGGAACATGCCCTACTCGTTGCACCGTGTGCTGGATATGGCATCATATCGTCCGTTCGGGTTTGCCCTTGCACCTGACCATTTGCGGGAGCATGATGAAGATATCTGGCGACGCGGCGAGCGCCCCGATGTGTTTGTCGATCTTCCGGTTTTTGCCACGGATTACGAGCAGATTGAACTTTTCAACTGGCATGAACTCGCAAGAGGAATGCTCTCGGAGATGGAGTTTGTGCGCCGCGTCAATGTGCAGGCGGAGACTGTCGGCAGATATATTGCGGATGGTCGGATCAGGGCGGATCTGTCCGTGCCGATCTCTGAGAACCGGAGAATGTACTATTTCAATCCGGCAACGGTGGAAGCCTATGCGGCAGAGTTCGGATGGACGCTGATCACGCCGGAGACGATCAAAGAGATGTTTATGGATTTTGTCGGGAAAATGGACATGTCCTACTCTTACAAGCCTGTTCTGCTGCTGGCGCTTTTTGAATGCATTGACGATATGGGGCGCGCTTCCATCGATGAGATCACGCGGTTCTTTATCCGCTTTTATGCCGAACGGCAGGAACGCGGAGTGTTTGTTGAGAAGCCCAATTCGATTTTTGCGCGGGGCTCAGTTCTGGAGAAGGATGCGAAAGCGCTCATACTGCGCAATCCGTTCAAGCGGTTTGCCGATATGCGGTTTCTGGCATACGCGCCCGATCTGGAGCATGTCGTGCTTGATAAGGATATCCGCAAACGACTGACTCCCGATGAGGTGACGGCGATACGGGGGGTGTGCCTGCGAAAGCTGGATGAATATTTTGCTAAAACAGCGGAGCCGTAACCAAAACCGCAAACGTTCACAGCGCGAAAGGCTGACACCCACCCCATTTTGGTTACGGACTCCGCTGTTTTATAAAAAACGCTACGCGTTTTGGGGAATTAATTTAGCTTAAATTCCTTGTTTTTGTTGCAGAAGTTGATTGAATAGCGACTAATTTTGGAGAGTGATTATGAGTGAAACGAAGGTCTATGACAAGCTGGTGCGCGACCGGATTCCCGAGATTATCGCCGGTGAAAACTTGAAGGCGAACTGCGAGATTCTGGATGACGAGGCGTACGGGACGGCGCTGTTCCGCAAATTCTTCGAGGAGGCCGAGGAGTACCGGGCGGCGGGGTCGCCGGAACAGGCGGTCGAGGAGCTGGCGGATATCGTCGAGGTGATCATGGCGACGGTGCGCCACCTGGGGGTGAGCCCGGAGGAGTTCGAGCGGATCCGTTTGGCTAAACGCGCTGAGCGCGGCGGATTCGAGCGGCGCATCCTGCTGAAATCGGTGGAGGGAGAGAGTCGCGCAAACACTCCGTGAGCGGCGGGATGTGGAAGGTGGGTTTGATCCGCCTCTGCCCTGCGGGCTACGGCGGACAAGTCGGCCGCTTCGCGGCCTCGTTCAATCGTCCCGCCCTCCTTCGCAAGAACTACGGCGTGACGTGCTGTGCGGGACTGGTTAGAGGGTTTGATTGCTTCTGAGAAGCAACACTACAGTACAGGTTAATGCATTCGCGCAGCGCTGTAGTAGCCGCTCTTAGAGCCAAAAGGAAATTGCACGCACCTGTAGCGTCGGCTCTCAGAGCGAGAGAAATTGCTTCTGAGAAGCAATTTTCTACAAAGGCGGGATTGACCAGTTTCTCGGTTCCGGCAAGTATGAGGCGTTTGTGCCGTATGAAGAACCGGAATCTGTTCTGAAAGAGGGGGTTCTCTATTTCGGCGAGAATGGGATGATCGTCTGTCGCAAATGTGCCGGGGTTCGAGAGTCATCCGGTTTTCTCAGTTCCGGCGAGAGTGTCGTGCCGGTGAGCAAGGCGGACGCGGCGGCGTATAGGAAGATGTTTGGGGAGGATGTGGGGTGTGAGTGTCGTCGCGCTGTAGAGTTGTAAATTGTAAAAAATACTGATTCGCCCTTGACGGACGTATCCATTTGGATACATAATGTTCTCATGTTCTTGATTGAGAAGAGTTCTTGTTTTGACAAGTGGCTGAGAAAGCTCAAAGTGAGCTACTCCCCAA
>JAGYOL010000149.1 GCA_018399555.1 Kiritimatiellia bacterium
GGCGGGTTCAGCCATTTAGGTTGACGCATCGGAGCACGCCGCGCAGATCGCCGCTTTGCAGGAGCAGCTCAAAAAACTGCAAAACGAGCTGGCGAAAATGAGATCCGCATGCGTAGAGGCTACCACTGTCCAGCTTGAGGGTAGTGCGGAAACCGATGAGCCTCGCTCTGAAAGAGAGAGTCGTCGACGTGAGAGCTGGACCGATCGTATGGAGCGTATGAAAACTGAGGAGCCGGAGCGCTATGCCGAGATGATGAAGCAACATGAGGATTTTATCGCGCGGATGGAAGAACGCAAACAAAGCAAACTTGACTTTTTGGTTCCATAAAAACCGCTCCGGCCCGCGCCGCAATCAAACCCATCCCAGTCGACGCGCCTTTAAAACAGCATCCTCCCGCCCGTCACTCTGCAGCTTTTCATTGATGTTTTTAACATGTGTGTGGACTGTGTTCGGACTGATGCCAAGCTCCGCGGCCACCTCTTTGTAGGAAAGATCCTTGTCCAGACAACCCAGAATCTCCTGCTCACGCCGGGTCAAGGGATTGTCGGATTTGGCCGGTTGCTGCAATTCCTGCAAAAGCATACGTGCGATATGCGGCGACATGGGTGCGCCACCCCGGTAAATCCCCTGCAAAGCCTCGATCATCTCTCTGGGCGAGCAACTGTCAAGCAGATAGCCGCTCGCACCCGCCCGGATCGCCGACAATACCGTCTGACGATCATCAAAACGGCTGAATACAATACAACTGATCTGAGGGTTGTGCCGACGTGTCCAGTCAATCAGCTGAACTCCGTTCATCTCAGCCAGACCAATACCCGTAACCAGAACTTGAGCGTTGTCCCAGTCCGCCAGCTTTATGGCTTCCTCAGCCGAATCGTAACTTTCAACCCAGTCGGTCAATGTCTCGCTGCTGAATAATATGTCCAGTCTGCCACGCAACATATCATCACGTTCCACTACTATTATATTCATTTCACTATCTCCGGCACCGAATAAGATGCCTCTCCATATAAATTCAAATCGCGCATTTACGCTTAATTTTACGTCTGTAAAATAAACAACTCTTAAATATGTATAATCTTGTTATTTGAATAAATACAATGCAACTTTATCCGGCATCTTATATCAGTACACCGTAACAGTATCATGAATTGCCAGGCCTATCAATCCATATCTCAAAAAGTATTTTTCAACTGTACGAAATTGCATCTTGTGTTGGTATCTCTGCTATTGTTGCCGTCGTTTTTTGAGTAACTTAATACAAATATCTAGTTTTTTGGCATTTAACAATATAAATATACCCGTTAAATACCCCTACACGGTGATATCATCACACGGTGTTATTATACTATGATATAAGCAAATCAGACAGCCGAGTTTAAATCGGTCTTTAGAGATATATAAATCGAATACATTATACAGTGTTGATTTAATAAATAACGAGGTGAAACTTATGAAAAAAGATTTTATAAAGGGTTTATTACTAAGAGTGTTACACAAGTTGTGTGCGTCCATACTCGGCATTCTGGCACTTTCCGCCGCCGCCACCGCCGCCACCGCCACCGCTGCCCCGACTGTCAACGGCCTTTTCTTCGGGGATGGCGATCAAAACCGCTATGTACTCTATAATACCTCGGTCGGTGGTAGTAAACTATGGTACACTGTAGCCGATAATCGCCTCTATGTGGCTCTGGTCGTTGACCGCAGCGTCAATGACAACCTCTTCGCCAATAAAAGCGGGAAAGACTATACCAGCAGTGCCGGCTGGAATCCTCCGCACCTCGCTTCACGTCTGATCGACAGCGAATTTGCCAGTTTCACCCTGACGGTCGGCGATACCGAATTCGAATGGCAGCAGGGCTATGGCGAGGAGATCAACGGTGAGTGGATTTCAGACCACACCACCGGGGCCGGTTCAGGAACCCCGCCGCCCGACTATGTCTCGGCTAGCTCTTTTGCCTGGAATATCAACAACTATCTCTCCAACCCATCACCCGCCTGGGATCTCTTTGCCGACGGAACCGATATCAAAGATTGGCGCTCACCCTTTGATCCCGCCAACCCCGATAACGCAATTGGACTCGAAGGCTACCCCGAGAGCGGTCCGCTCACCTACAGCCCGACCTATCAATGGGAATGGGCTATGGTTTACGAGTGGTCGATTGACCTGGCCAGCTTCGGCTCCGATCCAATTTTCGTGATCTCCGGTAGCTCACATCACTCTCCCTCCAAAAACGATGATGAGAATGACCCCTTCCCGGACCCCGATCCCGACAGCAACCCCTTCCTCTCGGATTACGGCGACTTGCCCGCACCCTATCCAACCCTGGAAGCTGATAACGGGCCCCTGCATTACATCGTCCCCAATAGCGTCTCGCTGGGAACAGGAGCCGATCCGGAGACAGATGGAACGCCCCATCCCGAAGCACTCGGCGATGACCAGCTCAGTGGTGACGATGAAGATGGCGTGCGCCTGCTCTCGGTTACCCGCGGCGTTTCAATGACCCTCGAGGTCATAATCTCCGCCCCCGGCTACCTGAGTGCTTTCTTTGATCTTGATCAGAGCGGTGTTCTGAGTGCCGGCAATCTTCTGACGTCCAGCGGACCCGCACAACTCGAAACAGGCTCGATTCTTGATCTCTACATTCCGCAGGCGGGTGTCTACGATCTGACCATCGCCGCTCCCGTAGTGGGGTCTCAGCTGATCCCCTCCCGCTTCCGGGTCACCAACAATGCTGGCGAGGGCGGTGCAGCCGTCGGCGGGGTCGCCCTCACCGGCGAGGTCGAGGATCACATTTTCCAGTGGGATGACCGCGGCTCATTATCTGCCGGCATCGATCTCAACTCGTACACAAGCTCCGACGGTACCGTGATGCTGGAGATCAGCACCACCGACGAGACCGGCAGTGATGATATTGTGATCTATGCTCAAATGGATGGAAAATGGGTTGAGGTAGGGCGTGTGCCCGGTAGTGAGATCGTCGGTTTCGGTTCCCATACATATACCACAGCCGCCCACGGGTTGGAGCCCGGCAGTAACTACCGCTTCAAAATTATCGACGAGGTCGGCAACACCTTCTTTACCTCTCCAGTGCTCGTACAATCGAAGAAACCCGGACCCAAGATGCATACGCTGCGATTAAACGGCAATGCGCTCTCCCTGACCTTCGATACCGAGCCCGGTGCGCGCTACAGCGTGCAGGTCAGTGAATCACTCGACCCGAATGCCCAGTGGAGCACCCAGAAGGTCCAGGTTGTTCATCCGGCATTTCAGGGTGGTATATCCCCGGCGGCCTATGACGTGGTGCAGGGAGCACCCGCTGCTGCAAGCACAACCGTAAGTATACCACGCAACCGTAAACAGGCCTTCTTTAAAATTATTAAACATTGAACTTGACGAGCAAACCGGAGGGATTTGAATATCACAACAAAAAAGCTCTGATTGCCTTTCCGTCTATTATTGCTTAAAATAAAATTTAAATGGTACGGTTCTTTTCTTCTGACGAAATATAACTTTTCCGTTGGGCTCAAATATAAATGAGACACCTTTTAAACAGCTTGGCTGCAATTTTGTGCACGGTTTTATTTGCCCCATCCGCTTTTGGATGGAATAACCAGCACTGGCTGGGAAATTGTGACCGGGTTGTGAATTGGACTCAGAACACGCCCGCCGACTACCTGCGGATCGGCGTTTTGAAAGAGGGTCTCTATCGTATCAGTGCGCACGATATAGCTGTCGCGTCCGGTGTGCCGACCAATACAGTTACCGAACTTTTGAACACTGGCGGACTCTCTCTGACACAAACCACCAACGATGTCGCCTGGTATTCCGACGGTATCAATCTCTATTTCTACGGACAACCGACCAGCCATCTTTACGCTCCGGAAAATGTATATTTTCTGCGCTTTATTCCCGGTGTCACCATCTCAAATACCTCCGCCCCTTTGCCCGCCTCCGGTGGTACCAATGCCTGGTTTATGCAAAAGCTGTCGTATCGCTCTCAATTTCTTGATGTAACTCATTATTTTGACCGACGCTCCTCAAATGCTTCAATTACCAATGCTCCCGTCTTCGGCTTTTCCCTGGGTGACAGCTATTGCAACAATACCCGTTGCGAATTCAATGCGCAGTTGCCCGGTTTTTTATCAGCCGCCGCTACTAATCTCAATCTTACGGTTCATGCGATCTCTTACGGTGACTACGGTGTCACTGCGGCCAACGATACCCATACCTTCAATTTAACTCTCGATGATATTCCATGCGGCACCTACTCATGGAGCAGGGAACGTCTCGTTTCTCCCGGTTTTCATCTCGCATCTACGCTTGTGAGCAACGATAATCCCATTGTAAAAATCATAAACCCCGCCCCTGCGGAACACATCCTGCTGCTCGATCTAGATATTGAATATCCGCGCACCTACCATGTCGCCGGAGAGCCGCTGCTCTGTAGCGGAGGTGTTGAGCCGAATATCTGCATCAATGGCGACGACAACAGTAGTGCCGTTATGCTTTGGAAAATAACCGATCCTCTGCAGCCACTAAATTTCGAAGCGCAAACAAACTCTGTTGGCAACGGATGGTCAGTGATCTTCAGTGGCGGTGACGCGACCGACCGCTATGCGGTTTTTACAAGCGATACCTGCTTTGAACCATCCGTCACCGGCTTTCGTGATATCAATTGGCTTGCCCCCAAAGCAATGCCGTCTCTCGCGATTATAACGCCACCACGACGCTGGGTCAGCGGTTTTGAAACAGCTCTCGCCCCTCTGGTGCGCCTGCGGCGCGCTCAGGGGCTCTCGGTACGGGTTATCGATGCTGAAGATATATATAACTCCTTCTCACACGGTCTGGTCACTCCGCATGCCTTCCAGAACTTCGCCGCCGCCGGTGCCGATCACCCTTACCGAAAGTTGCGCTACCTGCTCTTTGCCGGCTATGCCTCCACTGACTATAAACTGGAAGTGTTTAAACCTGATACCGTCTTTAAAAATGGACTCAAGGGTTTCCCCGCGCTTTTCCCCCTTCTTCAGTTCTCACAGATCGAGCCTTCCAGCCAAGCTATGCTGCTGCTCCCGAATGATCTGATTCTCGGTGATGGCGATGGTGACGGTGTTCCCGATGTTGCTGTCGGCCGCCTGCCGGCTACCGATGCCGCCGATCTGACCAATATGGTCGCCAAAACAGTTGCTCACGATCTGAAAAACTTCTGGAACCGCGCTACATCCGTAGCGGATTGGAACTATTACCACGGCGACGACTTCGATTTCTCCGGCGTCGCCTCTGCGTTCAGTGATGATCTTTCGACCTCCGGCTGGAATTCGAACTACTACTACTGCGACGGTGATACAGGTTATCCACTTATCTGGGATTATATGTTTGCCGCTAATGATATAAAGCGTGATCTTGAAAATGGCATCGATCTTTTTTTCTTCCTGGGTCACTCACAGGATACTCTTATGGGGCATAGCTCTGGAGAAGATAAATTTCTCTTCAAAATTAGTGCCACCTATCAGAATCAGAGGAATCTGGATCTGGCCGACTGGCCCTATCCTCCGGCGGCGATCGCTCTCGGCTGCCGCATGGGTCGCTATACCTCCCTCGATGTGGTCAATCTGACCACCTGTATTATGGAGTCCGCTGCACGCAATCCGGACTCCGCCTTCTCTCTCAGCTTCAGCGCGTCCGGTTATCTGAAATTTGACGATGCGCGTGCGTTGACAGAATTGCTGGCCGCGGAAATCACCCTCTACCGGGCCGGGCGCTTCGGCGACGCCCTGCTGGCCGCCTACGATCAGATCGGAGCAGCCGATCTTGCCGACATTCAACATCTGGTGCTGCTGGGTGACCCCGCCATGCCGCTCTATAAGCCTCGCTATCCAACGCTGATTAAGATAGAATGAAAACCAGTAGCGTTCCATAGATCGCTGCCGTCTTCGACCTCCAGACCTCCAGGGACTACGCCTTGACAAGAAGGTGTTTGGCAGTTTAGGCTGTAGACGGTGAGATGCAATTCATTTGAATGAATCTCAATTCAGATTGATTGTTGTTTGCTCGTCTCGCTTATCGAAAAGAGAGGCTGGAATTGCCAAAACAAAATTAAATTTTTTTCAGGAGAACAGATATGGAGCAACAGAAATTTAGACAGGCTGAAAATATCGCACTGCGTAAAATGGCGGGCGAGCACTATCTGATCGCCCTCGATATTGGTGAGTCAAAAATGTTCGACCTCAATGAAACCGGGCTTTGGTTCTGGAAACAGATGGAGTCGCCGAAAACTAAGGCGCAGCTGTTCGCAGCGATGCTTAATGATTATGATGTCGATCGACAAACCGCCGCAGATGAAATCGACCGTTTTCTTAACCACCTGATAGAGCGTAATCTGATCAACGTTTCGCCTGAACCCCT
>JAGYOL010000015.1 GCA_018399555.1 Kiritimatiellia bacterium
ATGCGGCATTCCGTGTTGTCGCCGCTGATAAAAGATCGCCCCGCGATGGCAAGTTTTTAGAGATACTGGGCTGGTATGAGCCCTGTAAGGATGGTAAAAACTTCAAGTTGGATCTCGATCGTGTTGAATACTGGCAGTCAAAGGGTGCACAGTTGTCCGAGACGGTCGCCAGCATGGTCAAAAGGGCTCGTGTTGCGGCATCTGCCGAAACAGAGGCTTGAAAAATCATTTGTGAAGAGCTGTCTAGTATGGGCGGGCTCCTGAAAATAGAGGTTCTGACTCTTTTTCCGGGAATGCTGAAAGGCTTTCTTGATGAGAGTATGCTGAAGCGGGCATCGGCGATGGGGGCGGCCCGGATCAGGGTCGTGAACCTGCGTGATTTTGCCCATGATACGCGCAGAACAGCTGATGACCGACCCTATGGAGGCGGTCCCGGGATGATAATGAAGCCGGAGCTCTGGTTTGAAGCGGTGGAGTCGTTGCGAACAGATAATGCCCGCGTGCTTTTAATGAATCCGGCAGGCGCCCCTTTCACGCAGAAGGATGCTATCCGGCTGAGTGGCGAGCACCATTTGGTTTTTTTATGCGGCCACTATGAAGGTGTTGATGAGCGGGTGCGTGAAGCCCTGGTCACAGATGAGTTTTCAATTGGTGATTATGTTCTGACCAACGGGGTGCTGCCGGCAGCTGTTATGGTTGATGCGATTGTCCGTCTGCTGCCGGGTGTTCTGGGCGGCGGAGCTGAGGCTCTCAGCGATGAGTCATTTTCGGGTGGATTGCTGGAGTATCCTCAGTACACCAGACCGGCAGTGTACAGAAACATGCAGGTGCCTGAGATTCTGCAGAGCGGGGATCATGGCGCAGTGGACGCCTGGCGTAGAGAGCAGGCTTTGGACAGAACCTCCAGGCGAAGGCCTGATTTGTTGAAGTAGTTTTCCTTAAAAAGGGATTTTGTTAACAGTAAGGAGTTGCGTAAATGATTGCAAAAGCGATTGATAAAATTAATGCCGAGCAGATTGAAAAGATGTGTGAGAGCAAAAAGGTGCCCGAGTTCAGCATCGGCGACAGCGTAAAAGTGCATGTGAGAATTAAAGAGGGCGACAAAGAGCGTGTTCAGGTTTTTTCCGGAACGGTGATCGCTCGTGACGGAGGCGGCAACAATGCCACCTTCACTGTGCGCCGTATGACCTTCGGTGTCGGTGTCGAGAAGGTCTTTCCGCTCTATACGCCCTATGTCGATAAAGTCGAGGTTGACCGCTCTGCGCGTGTGCGGCGTGCCAAGCTCTATTACTTGCGCAAGCTGACCGGCAAGAAGGCCCGGTTGCGTGAAGCTCCGCGCAAAGCCAAAAAAGGCGCATGAGTCAGAGTGCGGCATCCGTGTGATGCGCGGGCCGTTCCTGCGAAATACGCGGGGCGCCCGAAACTTTTTTCTTTTTGAGAGGTGTCGCAGGGCGCCTCTTTTTTGTTAAAGTTGCGGTATATGAAATTCTTCTGGATCAGATATATAATGATCGCTGTGACCGGCAGTGCGCTGGTGTGGGTGGCAGCCCCCTTTGCAGTACCCTTTCTCAACGGTCTGTTGCCGATGAGAGTAGCTGAGCGGAGCGAGACGGAGACATCAGGGCATCAGTGGAATATTCACTGGAGCGAATCGTTGCCGATGAGAGTAGCTGAGCGGAGCGAGACGGAGCACAAGGTTAGAAAGGTAATTCCGGACCCTGATGAGAAGATTGTAGCTGAAGTTTCCGTAATCGACTTAAAACCCTCCGCCGGAGCGGAGCATGCTGCTGCGGATGCCACTCATCAGGATTTCAGTGATGACCCGCCCGCGTTGCTCGGCATCTTCCGCGTGCGTGGCAAGGAGCGACCGGATTGGGGGGTGGTGCGGACTAAAACAAATCTGTACGATGCCGAGGGCAGAAACCTGGGTGAAGTTCCCCCCGCACTTTTTATTGACTTCGTTGAATTCCGTAAGTCATCCAGAGGAACGATGGCGCTATGTAAATTGCAACACAAGGGTGATAGGCACGGTCCGTTTTTGATTAAACGTACTGATCTCTCCCTGTTTACCGGTGATTATACGGAACTCTCACAACGCCAGCTGAATAATCTCAAAGAGTATTTTAAGACATCAGGGGCGCTCGAAGAGCGCAGGTCGGAAATAATGCTTGAGATCGCACAGATGAATCCGCACTACCGCCAGTACAAAAGTGCCTATGAAAATTATATGAAGCACATTGAAATGGCCGGTGATATCACCGCGCAGCGTGATGATGCTGACGGACTGCGGCGTTCGCGGCTTGACGACCAATTGCGCCGTATGAAAAATGAGGAGACAGCCCTCAAAAAAACCTATGACGAAATTCATAGCAAGTACAAAGCCTGGAAAGCGGAAAACATCGACAAACTGCCGGATATCTCTTCTGATCCGGAAATTCTTGAACTTCGCAGGGAGATGCGCCGTCTGGCAAAGCTGTTGCCGGGTATGGTCTGAACAGCTGTACACCGATTTCAAAAGAGGCCCTCTTTTTGTTTGCGCATTGACATTTTCAGCGGGATGACGTATTATTCCACCTCTTTTTGAAAATAAAAGGGTGGGGCTTTTCCCGCTCTTTTTTGTTGCTGGCAATGGTTTTTAGGTTAAAGGCGGTGTACCATGAATAATGAATTACTTTCTATTATCAGTTATCTTGAACGGGATAGGGGTGTTGACAGAGAGATTATTATTCAGGCGATCGAATCTGCAATCCAGCAGGCTGCCCGTAAAAGCCTTGATGTTACCAACGATCTGCGGGTGGAAATTGATCGAAAAACCTTGGAAATTAAAGCGTTCGATACTGTGGTGGCATCTGATGAGGATGAAGGACTCGGCTGGATTTCAATGCGCCAGGCACGTCGCATCAAACCGGATGTAAAAACCAACGATCTACTGGAAATTGAAATACCACCGGCTAACCTCGGCAGAATAGCGGCGCAGACCGCCCGACAGATGATTCTGCAGAAGATTCGCGAAGCGGAGCGCAAAAATGTATATGACGAGTATAAAGACCGTATCGGTGATATTGTCAGCGGTACTGTCAGGCAGATAACGCATCGTGATCTGATCATTGATCTGGGGCGGACTGAGGCCATTCTGCCCGTTAAAGAGCGGATTCCCAGTGAGGAGTACAATGTCGGTGACCGTGTGCGGGCCTACGTCCTGCGCGTGCAGGCTGCCGCCAACGGCCCGGCGGTGGTGCTTTCGCGTGCCTGTTCTGATTTTGTGAAAACTCTTTTCTTTCTGGAGGTATCGGAGATCGCCGACGGAATTGTGGAGGTCATGGGGGTCGCCCGTGACGCCGGTTACCGTTCCAAAATTGCGGTCAGAACCCTTGATGATAAGGTCGATCCGGTCGGTGCCTGTGTCGGTCTGCGCGGAGTGCGGGTTCGCAACATAGTGCGTGAACTCAATGGCGAAAAGATTGATATTGTGCGTTGGAGCGAAGATATCAAACAGTATGTCGCCCAAGCACTGGCTCCCGCCAAACTGGAAAATATCGAAATCGGTGAGATGGGTGAGGATGGACGCAGTACAATCCATGTCATAGTTCGACCCGACCAGCTTTCGCTGGCCATCGGCAAACGCGGACAGAATGTCCGTTTGACCTCGCGGCTGACCGGTTGGCGGGTCGATATTCAGAAGATCGAGGATGAGGTCCCATTTGAGACCAGGCGTGAAAACGCGATTGAGGAACTGGCGGAGGTGCTGGATTTATCGGCAGCTGAGTCCGCCAAGCTGGTTGATAACGGTTTTCTGACCACCGACGGTATTGTGGAGGTTGAAATCTCATATCTGCAGGAAATCTGCGGTTTTGATGAGATAACCGCCAGCAAAATCTGGGCTGCGGCTTCCGCGGCCAGCAGTATTGATGATGCGGGGGAGTAAAATAGAATCATGAGAGTATGTGAATTAGCCGCGAGAGCGCAAACATCAAGCTTTGAGGTGATCAGAGAGGCGGAGGCTTTGGATATCGAAGCCTATTCGCCGCTGACCCGTCTCGAGGATGAAGAAGTCAGACAGCTGCAGGATGCGCTGAATAAGCGCACGCCCCAGGATATTGAAAAAAAGATCGCGGAACGCATCGCCCGGCGTGAACAGAAGCTGAAGAATTCGGTGCAACGTGCCCTGAAGAGCGGTGCCGCTGAGGATGCCGCCCTGAGGGTTCATCGCGACAGAGCACTGGAGATGGATGCGGCACTCAGGGGCGAAGGTGATGCAGACACGCCCATGAAGCCAGCCGTAGAGGATGCAGCCGCAAGCCGGCAGGATGTCGTTGCCGCACCTGCAGTCAACGCCGAAAATACGGAAGCACCACCGGAAAAAGCGACCCCGCAGGAAGCGGCGACTGAGCAGGTGACCGAGCGCACCGTTACGGCAAAAGCTCCGGCAACGAAAACCGTCAAAAAAACTGTTGAACGCAGCGAACCTCCCGCCCGCCGGAAAAAATCCGAGAGCAGTGTTAAAAGAGCTGCTAAAACAGCTGCCGATCCAGCCCCCAAAACAGTGCAGCGGAAAGATATCGCCACCTCGACGGAGATTAAAACTCCAGCCGAAAAGAGTGTGGCGCCCGATCGAATTATCACTTTGCGCGGTGCCGTAGTCATTAAGGAGCTGGCTGAACGGATGGGTCTGCGGCCTAATCGCCTGATCGCCGACCTGATGCAGATGAATATGCTGGTCTCCATCAATGAGCGCATCGAATTGGATGTGGCCTCTAAACTGGCGGATAAATATGGATTTAAAATCGAGCTCGAGCGTCAGAAACGGTCCAGTGAACGTAAGCCGGTGCTGAAAAAGGAGGAAGAGCACGATATAATTCCCGAGGATAACCTCGATGAGATGGTTGTCCGTCCTCCGGTCGTCACCTTTCTCGGTCATGTGGATCATGGTAAAACATCCCTGATGGATCGTATTCGCAACGCCAAAGTGGTCTCCGGCGAAGCTGGCGGAATAACGCAGCATATCGGTGCTTACACCCTGGATGTCAACGGACGTAAAATCACATTTCTGGACACACCTGGACACGCGGCCTTCTCTTCTATGCGTGAACGCGGCGCGAACATGACCGACATCGCAGTGATTATTATTGCGGCTGACGACGGAATTATGCCTCAAACCCGGGAAGCAATACGACATGCTCAGGCGGCGGGTGTGCAGATTATGGTTGCAATCAACAAGTGCGATCTGCCTGATGCTCGTCCTGATCGGGTACGTCAGCAGTTGCAGAGTGAAGGGCTGACCCCGGAAGACTGGGGGGGTGACATCATCGCCGTCGAGGTTTCAGCAGTTAACGGTTCCGGTATGGATCATCTGCTGGAAATGATTTTGCTGCAGTCCGACATGCTTGAGCTGCTGGCCAACCCCAGACGGCGTGCCAACGGCGTTGTTGTCGAGGCTCAGCTTGAGCAGGGTCTCGGACCCACAGCTACTCTGCTGGTTCAGGGCGGCACACTTAAGGTCGGCGATGTGCTGTTGTGCGGAGAGCACTTTGGTAAATTGCGTGGATTGATTGATGACCGCGGACGTCGCGTGAAAGAGGTTGGACCATCTACTGCGGTCAAGTGTATGGGGCTCTCAGGAGTACCGGAGGCCGGTGCTGAGTTCCGCGTGATGCTCAATGAAAAACGTGCTCGTGTGCTGGCTGCCGAGGCCGCCATGCAAAACAAGATGACGCAGCTGGCTACGGCAAAACCCAAGTCGCTTGAAGCGATGATGATGATGAGTGTCGACACTAAAATGGAACAGCCGGTGGTTATCAAAGCCGATACTCAGGGTTCACTCGAGGCGATTATTGACTCGCTGAAAGAGATTAGAAGTGAAAAGGTTACACTGAATGTGATCTCCGAAGGTATTGGTAATGTTTCAGCTACCGACGTTCACAAGGCTGCGGCAGGCGATGCGCTGGTTGTAGGTTTTCATGTCGGTATCGAGTCCGGTGTGCAGCAGATTGCCCGTCACGACGGGGTCAGGATCAACACATTCAGAATCATCTATGAGTTGATTGATTATGTCAAACAACGTATGCTTGGCCTTCTGCCTCCCGAATATAAAGAGGTCATCAGAGGGCACGCTGAAATCCGCGTGATATTTGACATCGGTAAAACCGGCAGAGTGGCCGGCTGTCAGATGCTCGACGGACAGTTACTCTCGAGTGGACGCTACCGCATAAAGCGCAACGACAAGGTGGTGTTTGAGGGTACAGTCTCGATGCTCAAACACTTCCAGCAGGAGGTGAAAGAGGTATCCGGCTCGCAGGAGTGCGGTATATTCTTTAAAGGATTTGAGAATTTTGCCGAAGGTGATATTGTTGAGTGCTATGTGATGGAGGAGCTGCCGCGCACACTCTGATGCGCACAGATGCTGTCCGCGCCCGGCGGCAACGGTTGAATCCGCTTTGTCACCCTGAACACATCCCGTGTGCTGAGCACACGGATATCCTGTCCGGAGGTCTGCATGTCATATAAACGTTTAGAACGTGTAAACGCCCTGCTGCGTCGCGAGATCGGTGAGGCTCTCTACCACGTTTTCGCCGGTGAAAATATTGATCTGGGAGCCGTTACCGTCACCTCGGTCCACTGCGCTTCCAATCTGCGTAATGCAACGGTGATGGTGTCGATCTTCGGCCATGAGAATGAGCGCGATGCCATGCTTAGACGACTCTCACGCAAAGCCGGCGAGCTTCAGTCTATGATCAACCGTGATCTCACTTTGAAATACACCCCGCGCTTAAGTTTCAAGCTGGATCGGTCTGTTGAAAAGGGTGACCATGTGCTGGATATTCTGGCGCATATGCCTGAGGCCAATACTGCAAGCAACGATGATCACTCGACAACACAGGACTACACGTTTGAAGAAGATCAAGAGCTATAATGAGTGTAGAGACGGGTTGCTGCTGGTTGACAAACCGGAGGGGTGCACCTCGCATGATGTGGTCAATGCTCTCAGACGGGGGTTTCAGTTAAAGAAGGTCGGGCATGGCGGCACACTTGATCCGGCGGCTACCGGATTGCTGGTGATTTTGCTGGGTAAAGGCACCCGCCTGTCATCTCAGGTGATGGGCGGCGATAAAACCTACCAGGGTTCATTCAAACTCGGCAGAGTCACAACAACCCAGGATCGCGAAGGAGAGGTTGTTGCTGAAAATCCCTGGCATCAGATTGCACGTGAACAGGTCGAAACGCAGATGTCGGAACTTCACGGAGATATCTTTCAGCTTCCACCCATGGTCTCCGCCATAAAAATCAACGGAACACCCCTCTACAAACTGGCGCGCCAGGGACAGGAGGTGGAACGTAAACGAAGACTCGTGCACATTTATCGCTTCACCCTCTCCGTATGGGAGCCACCCTTTGTTGAATTCGAAGTGCTTTGTACGAAAGGGACCTATGTGCGTACTCTGGCACACGATGTCGGACACTCCCTCGGCTGCGGTGCGTCACTAGAGACGTTGCGTCGAACAAAATCAGGAGAGTTCTGTGTGGCCGACGCCCTTACGCTGGATGTCGTCAGGACTATGACCCTCGACCAGCTCAATGAGCGGATACTGCCATTTGAACGTTTCGCTTTACGGGGATGAGCAAGATGCGGATAATCTCCAGACCTTCAGAATTGAGCGCAGTAAAAACGCCTGTGGTGCTGGCGGTCGGTTTTTTTGACGGTGTTCATCGTGGACATCGTGAGGTTCTGGACAGTGCCGTGCGACGCGCCCGTGAGATCAACGGGGAGGCCTGGGTTATGACCTTCGATCAGCACCCGCTTGCCTTGTTGGCACCCTACAAGAAACCGCGTCTGCTGAGCACAACCGATGAGCGCCTTAGAATTTTTGCTGAGCTTGAAGTCGACGGTGTGCTTCTGGTCGATTTCGATAAAAGCATTGCCGCCCGGTCTCCCCGTGATTTTGTGAATTGGCTTTGTACCGCTCCTGAGAACGGCAGCTCTGAATCTCCGATTGTCGAAATCCGCTGCGGTGACAACTGGCGTTTCGGTGAGCATGCCGCCGGCACGCCGACAATGCTGGAAGAGTTTGGACAGGACTACGGGTTTAAGGTTGTTATTGTGCCCTATGCCGGCTTTAAAGGAC
Source organism: Kiritimatiellia bacterium (assembly GCA_018399555.1). Lineage (GTDB taxonomy): Bacteria > Verrucomicrobiota > Kiritimatiellia > RFP12 > UBA1067 > M55B167. The sequence goes on from JAGYOL010000015.1 coordinate 8,121, forward strand.
TGGAGATTTCCAGCACCAGAATCCGCTACACCATTAGGGAGGGACGTCTCGAGGATGCCAACCTGATGTTGGGAAGACCCTATGCCGTACATGGTCGGGTGGTTGGCGGTCGCGGTGTAGCCAACCGTCTCGGGATAGCCACTGCAAATATAGTGCCTGCCGTCGACCTGCTGCCTCCCAACGGAGTTTATGCCGTCAGGATCGAGTTGGATGAAGAGAGTTTCGGCGGGGTAGCCAATCTTGGCGTGCGTCCCACCTTTCACGACACATCACCTGATGAGATTGTGCTTGAAACCCATCTGTTTGATTTTTCCGGAGAGCTGTACAACCGGGAAATCGTTGTCTGCTTTCTCTCGTTTCTCCGGGCGGAACGCAGATTCCCGTCGGTTGATGAGTTGGTTGCCTGTATCCATGAGGACATGAAGCAGGCGCGTAAAGTACTTGATTTATAAGTTGCAGGCCCATCATACGGGCAAGCGGAAAAGAGGATGAATAAATGTCAGAAGATAGTAAAGTCACTACCAATGAATATCGGGAACAGCGGATCGCCAATCTGCGTAAACTCGAGCAGCTCGGGTTCCAGCCGTACGGATCCGCCTTTGAGCGCGACAGGCTCGTCGAGATAAGCTCATCTTTTGTTGAAGGACGCGAGGTCGCCGCAGCGGGCAGAGTTATGACGGTGCGCCGGATGGGCAAGGCCTCTTTCGCCACAATTGATGACGGCACCGCCACCTTCCAGATTTTCATCAAAAAAGACCTGCTGACAGAGCAGGAGTTCACCGGCTTTAAGCTCATCGATCTGGGAGACTTTATCGGTGTCAAAGGCTCGCTTTTCACCACTCGTACCGGCGAACCTACCATACAGGTGCATCAGTGGCAAATGCTCAGCAAGGCATTGCAACAGCCACCGGAAAAATTTCACGGTCTGCAGGATATAGAGGAACGCTATCGTAAACGTTATCTTGATCTGATGGTTAATCATGAATCGCGTGAACGTTTTTACAAACGCAGTGCCATTATCGCTGAAATCCGGGCCTGTCTGACAGAGCGCGGTTTTATCGAGGTTGAAACGCCTATGATGCAGAATCAGGCCGGCGGGGCGGCGGCCAAACCCTTTACCACTCATCATAACGCACTCGATCGCGATATGGTCCTGCGTATTGCTCCCGAACTCTACCTCAAACGTCTGATAGTCGGAGGTTTCGACAAGGTTTTTGAGCTTGGCAAGAATTTCCGCAACGAGGGCATCGACCGTACTCATAATCCGGAGTTCACTGTGCTGGAGGTTTATGAGGCCTATGGTGATCGTCAATCCATGAAAGTGTTGATCGAAACTCTGCTGCCGAGACTCTGCTCAAAGGTACTCGGAAAAATGACGGTTGAATATGGTGAAAACAGCGAGCTGCTTGATTTCTCTCCGCCCTACCGCGAGGTGGCCTATCACGATCTTGTCAGAGAACGGATGGGGACAGACTGGTTTGATCTGGGTCTTGAACAGGCACGCTTCCGGGCCGAGTCAGCCGGGGTCGAGCTTGAACCGGATATCAGCCATCTGCTGATTACCCATGAGATATACGAAAAACTGATTGAAAAGAGCTTGCGTCAGCCGACATTTGTCACCCGCATACCGCGGCAGTTTGTGCCCCTGGCAAGAAGCTGCTCGGATGATTCTGAGCTGGTGGATGTTTTTGAATTTGTGGTTGCAGGTAAAGAGCTCTGCCCGGGCTATACCGAACAGAACGATCCCTCCGCTCAGCGCAGAGCTTTGGCTGATCAGGCCGGAGCCGACACCGAGAAGGTCGATGAGGATTTCATTCTGGCACTTGAACACGGCATGCCGCCGACCGGCGGCCTGGGGCTGGGCATCGACCGGCTGGTGATGATGCTGACCGGCACCGAGGTGATACGGGATGTGATTCTCTTTCCGCAGATGCGAGGATAATCCGCCACCTGAAAAAGCGCAGTCGCTATCTGCCGCAACACCGATCGAGTCCACGTACTGCCGCTGCCGCCACTTTATCCTGATATTCCCGCTGTTGAATCAGCTCTTCACCGGCCGCTGCCGTGATGAAATCAACGTCACCGCCTGATCAGGGTAAATATCTCTTCTTTGCCGCTCTGCACCGTAACAGCATCATTCTCTGCCGCTTTAATCAGCCATCCTCCGGGTGGGCTCAGCGTAACGCGAATGCCCGGTGAACTCTCGACAGTCAACTCCGCTCGCTGCTCGTCCTCGCGTTGCCATGCAATACGGATCGACCCGACGGGTAGCGGCACCAGCCCCTCCGCACGCTCCATCAAATCAACTCTGGGGGTCAGCTTCATACCCCTGCCGCCAGGTTCTTCGATCTCGGCACCAAGCACGTAGCGGCTGAAAACGTAGGCTGGACCAGCCGACCAGGCGTGGCAGTAACTTCGGGTCGGATAACGTCCGCCGCCCAGATTGCCGATCGGGAAAGATTCCCAGAAAGTGGTTGTCTGAGAGTCAAGCATGCCACCCCATTGCTCACGAATGATGTCGAGCATTTCTCCCACCCGTCCGGTTTCTCCCAACAGTTCGAGCAGATAAAGAGTTGCAAAGGGACTTCCGAAGGGTGTAACACCCTCGGTGCGTTCGCCCAGAGCGATCGACATCACACGCTCTCGGCGTTCAGGCGGCACCACCCCGTGAAGTAGCGCCAGAGTGTTGAACGGACGCGCCACTGCACTGCTGGGGCTGCCGTCGTTATGGATGCTGTCAACATACGCACCCCGCTCTTCATTCCAGAAATGCTGGTTGATCAGAGCGGTCAGCTCATCAGCCTTTTTATGATAGCGCACGGCGATATCTTTGTCATCGGCCTGTTCAGCCATTGCCGCGCCTAGACGCAGCGAGTCAACCAGGAAGGTATTGTTGTGCAGCACAATCCTGTGCCCGGTATCCAGTCCGTTGACCCAGTCAAAGAACTGCCAGGCCTGAATCGAGAAGAGCCCGGTTTTTTCATCGATGTATTTGTCAAGGCAGCTATCAAGCATCGTTCTGACCCGCGGATAATTCTGTCGTACGAGCACATCGCTGTCGCCGGTGTAGAGATAATGTTCCCAGCACATCCGCAGCCACAGGAAACTCCAGGCCGGAATGACCCGCGGCCAGCGTGTCGGCACGCGCATCGCCGCCAGATCACCGCGTGCCAGACTTTCGCCCCCCAGATCACAGCAGCGCCGGACCAATGCCTCGTCGCCGAACATGAAATAACAGACCAGTGCTTCATTGCGGGCGTCACCCAGCCAGTAGGATTGTTCATATAGCGGACAGTCCACAAAGGTGTCTTCCATACAGCTTAACATAGTCTGACGGCAGACTCTCCAGATGTCGTTCAGGAGTGCGTCGGAGCTGAAAAACACTCCGCGATCGGCAACGGGGTAGTGGGTGGCTATGGCTGCTACGCGTCGGATGCGCACCTCCGAAGCGCGTGAACGCACGGTCAGTGCCAGATAGCGTCCTCCGAAGTGGCGCATTGTACGGTAGTGTTGCCAGCCGTCCCGTGTGATATACCGGAAGCTCGAGCGATTGCGCCATGACCACTGCGGCGCACCGTTGTGAAAACGTTCGAAGATGTTGCCGTCGATTACAGTGCCGGCAGCGGCACAAACTTCAAATTCTGTGTGTGCGTTATACTCTTTGCCGAGATCGATCATCAGTTCCACCGCTGGGTCGCCAGCGGGTATAACAGTGTCATCTTCGTTCTCAATTGCAAGCGCATCCGGTTGTCGTACCTCAGCCGCGCCTGTTTCCCGCCGGTGTGAAGTCAGCGCATGCACATCGACACCAATCAGCTCGTGCTTTTCCAGTTCACGGAATGAGGCACGGAATGGTTCGAGTTCTTCAAGGGTGTCCGCTCTGCTGATGCGCGGCCATTGCTCGCTCTTGAGCGGAAATGGCCCTGCCAACGACCACACACCCTTGCCGAAGGCCGCACGCAGTGTCACCTGGCCGTCGGCGTCCAGCACAAACTGGTGTTCCTCTATTTCAGACATGCCGTCCAGTGCAATGATCACCGGATTGTCACCCCGACGTAGTTGTATGGCGTGACGCTCCTGTGTAAGCAGATCGTCCTTTACATCAACTTCTTTTCCGGCAATCCTGATTTTGCCGAAGATAAACCCCGCACTGGGGCGCAGAAGGAAGGCTTCCTGTTCACGATCGCTGTGCAGAATACCCGCCAGCACGAAGCGGTGGCGGTTGCGGTTGTCAACTTTGCGGTCGATATTCCGGCAGCGCCCGAGATTGACGGCGACCGCCACTTGCGGTTCACTGACGTTCAGAGTGTGCAGTACAGCCGCTGCCGTATGCGCTGTTTTGGCCAGCGGAGCTATGCCGCTGTGGCGCAGATTGAGCCAGGGTGCGTCAGCCGCACCGGCAAAGGCTTCGGCCTGCTCCCACCGCGAGTCATCGAATCCGACGTTCATCCAGCCTGACGGTTCGAGACGCGCATCAAATTGCTCTTCAAAACCCAGATGCGCACTGACCTGCGGTGAGCGGCGATTATGTGCAACATCATCTCTGACACGCCACTCGGTGTCGGTGGCCACAATTTTTGTACCGCCCTGCGCATCACGCCACTCAAGCTGCGCCAGCACACCCGGACGCACCGCGATGCTCTGGGCGGTGTCGCGGCCCCAGTGATGCACTCGCAGCGCAATTACATTGACGCCCGTTTTCAGAAAGCGCGCCACTTCAATCCGGTCATAACGGTACTCCTCCGGATGCGCCTTGACCGGTCCGTCAACTACAAATGCACCGTTAATGAAAAGTTGATAGCGTGTATCCGCAGTGGCCCGCAACCAGGCGGTGCGCGGGAGCTCGTCGACTTTGAAACTGCGCCGCGCCATGATCCAGCGGTTGTAATCATCCTCACGCTCAATGTCCGGGCGCCATATCCAGCGGGCCGTCAACGCTGATAAATCCGGTGTGGACGCGACGGCGTTCAATGTCGCAAGTGCGACCATCGTAATCAAGGTGTACAAAGCAGGGTGGTTCATGATGCTGAATTTAAGCTGCATACTTAGACTTTTCCTTTATTTTGATTCAAGTTCTGAACTTTTCAGAGATTGTCTCAGTTTCCTTGAAGTGGTGCAAGCTTCCAGTCTGCCCGTTTTTATTCAATTACAACTGTTCTGATTACTGAGTTGGACAATACGCCGTCGGTGGCTGTCACTTTAACAAGATACTCGCCGGGGAAAACATAGCCCAGCATCGCCGAGGTCGGCGACATTACTTTGAACTGCGCCGGCTGAGGACTTTTCATCAGCTCCCATGAAACCTCGGCTTTTCCATTGGGACGTCCGTCGTCCATCACGGCTGCGTGTAATTTGGCTGCCACTTTATTCACGCCGAAAACAACCCGTTCGGGTTTGCTGATTTCGAGCAGCGGCGGCTCGTTGAAATCTTTTGAGAGCCTTCTTTTCAGTTGATCCAGATAGAGCGACTGTGGTTCCAGAGTTTCGCCTTTGCCGATTCCCTCGCAGTGATCAGTCGGTGCTGTCACCGCGCCGGATCTGATGTTAACCTCAAACACCTCACCGCGTGTTCCGATTACATAACCGTAACGCGCCTGCTGTGAGCGGACGATATAACGCACCGTTCCTTTGTAAGCCCGCCCGCAGGTGTTCCAGAAAACACAGTGTACCGAGGTTTGCGCGTGCGCAATACCGCCTGCTGTGCCGCGGTGACGCGCCTCGAACCAGTCCCGGTCGGCAATGCAGTTATCAATCAGTGAGGATTGACTCAGAAACATGTGATGGTCCGAACCTCTGCCCGCCGTGCGGCCGTCGCCGCCACCCTGATAGCCGGTGTTCTGTGTTTCACATTCATGCAGCACATTGCCCGATGATGACATGTTGGCGATGTCGAAGCCGTGTCGCATGTTGCGGGCGGCAGATCGCCGAACCAGAATCTCCTGCGAGTTGTTCAGACGGTACATGTATCCGTTACCACCGCCGCCGCCGTATTGCGGCCACTGAAAATCACACCTCTCAATAGTGATCGAACGCGACCAGTCGCATCGAATACCATTGGCAAGTATGTGCGTTTTTGTTTTGTTCTCTTCAGGATGCCAGCTTTTAATTCGGCGCGCCCAGGCGTTGCGGACATTGATAAAACGGATCGCGTAACAGGCATGGACTTCGTATGATCCGCTTGCTTCGGTCTTGTAATCCGGTTCGCCCCAGCCATCCGCCTGTGTGTTTTCAAGATTGGCAATCGAGAAATCCTCCAATCCCACCTCTTCGAGCAGTTCCGGCGCTTGGTGCATCCGTGCCTGATCGCGTATTTTAAGATAGTACCGTACCGGAATGTCGATCTCGACCGCACCGACCTCGGGGTGTACAGCTTTGAGCTGACGCAGAAAACGAACGCCGCCCAGTGCCTTGTTGTGTCCGCTCCAATGATCGGTGGCGTTGTGTTCCGCTATGAACTCCTCGGTAGCGTCCGCCCGTAGAACAATCCAGTCGCCGGTGGAGAACTCTTCAGTGCTTTCCACATGGATCAGTCGCGTCGGGGTGGTGACATCCCGGCTCAGGGGCGTCGTGGCACGCTTGGCGCCTTTAACTCGTTTGGACGGCAGCTCCCAGCCGAAAACCGTTGAACTCACCTGAATGATGCTCTTGCCGCGCATTACTCTTTCAGTGTTGAGCAGGCGGGTGCGGTCGGCCCCGGCACCGCGCAGAATAATTTTCGGTGAGTTGATGGTCAGGCAGCTCGATTCTTTTTCATCTGGATGGATGCGATAGGTGCCCTCCGGCAGGAAAACAACACCGCCGCCCGCTTTTGCCGCCGCGTCTATCGCACGTTGAATCGCGGAGGTCGAGTCGCGTTTACCGGTGGGATCAGCATGGAAACGGGCGACAGCGTCAAAAACAGGGTTGTAGGGTTCCGGCAGCTTGACTGCTCCGTAATGATAGCCGGCATATGAGAAATCCTGAATAAGCTTGTTGGTTTCAAAATTTGTGTGAACAGGTGGCAGCCAGTCTTGCGGATACAACTCACTGCGCCACTTCTCATTCTGCTCCGCTGCAAGCAGCAAAGGTATCGAAAAAATTAAGACACTGAAATGAAATCTGCGTGATGCCATCATACTATCCCCCGATATTTATAAGATGAGCTTAAATGATAGTAAATTCAGTCGATATGGTCATCCCCATATTTATGGGGGGCTAAACGGTCAAGAACTCAGATGGCCAGTCGGCGCGAAAATCAGAAAAGAAATTGTAGGCATGTGGAAAGCGGGATGTTGAAAGATTTTTTCACCAAGCGGAGAAGATAATCCGCCTGCCGGTTTTTCGCCTGTTCGATATCTTCTTCGAACACCAGCATCTTCGGCAGCGAGGTGGCGAAATAGTCAATTTCAGCATCCTTTGCCATCTGATCTTCAGCAAAGGCTCTGATTTTTTCAAAGAGGCTCCGGGCTTCATCAAAACGCCCGAGTTCCATCAGCGATAACCCGCGGTAGCAGGAGACATCCGAGTATTCGGTTACCGCCATCGACAGGAAGTCGCCGGACTCGTCCGTGCCGGCCTCAAAACAGGCGACTGCTTCATCTTCACGTCCGAGTTTGCGCAAGGCCCTTCCCTGCCAGTAGTGGATATCCGCTCGGGCCTGCAGCGGATGATAAGCTTCGCCGAGATTTGCCGGAACTTTCAATGCCAGCGTAAACTGTTCGAGAGCGGCTGCGGCATCCTGTTCAAGCATGCGTTGACCCAGCAGAAGTCGCGCTGTCCGATACTGGCGCAGCACCTCGCCTTCTCCGCCCTCCCAGGGGTGAAAGCGCCGATTCAGCAGCATCTTCAGCGCATCTTCCGGAGAGCTTGTCTGGTTACAAAGTGCGGCAAATTCAACTGTGCAGTCATCGCGGGCTTCCACCAGATTCCGCCTCTTTTCAAGCGCAGCCAAGCGATCTGTAACAGGATCACCCAGCTTTTTACGCAACTGATCATATTCGTACAACAGTCGAGAATCCTCCGGGTCGTTCCGCATGGCTTTGCGGTAGGCTGCCCGTGCCGCGTCGCCATCCTGCAACACATTCCAATACGCAATGCCGAGATTACGGCAGACGGTCGCAAAGGCGGGATCAGCCCTGTGAGCCTGCTCCCAGTGGTGAATCGCGTCTTCAAAACGTTTTCGGTCATAAAAATAATTACCGAGGCCAAAGGCTGCATTGCGATCTTCGCCACTCTGCCGTACGGCCCATTCCAGTACAAGCTGGTCATGCAGACGTGATGGGAAAAGATAGTGCGGAGCTTGTGATCTCGCATTCTGCAGGGTTTGCGAATCCCTCTTCAACCAGGCCAGCGCATAGTGTGTCAGCACCGACTTACTCGACGGGTCAGGCACTGCGACTTCCGCCACGTTGTTGGCATGATGCAACTCAAGCAGTTGAACGGCCTCTTCAATGCATCCGGCATCGGCATAGTCATAGGCGATATCCAGAATGCTCTGCGCATTGTTACGGCTTTTAACTAAAAAATCTTCAATGTCTCCTGACTCCAGCCGGGCCCAGTGATCTAGTGGATCGGTTTTCAGCAGTTTTTCCAGACATTGCCGGCTATCCCTTCCGAGTTTGCGCAGGGCAACAGCTTTGAGTACCTGCGCTTTGTTATTCCAGCGGCTGGTTTCGAGTGACGCTTCGCAATGCTCCACTGAACGAGAGAAATTCTTCCTGCGGCAGTCGATCAGTGCCAGCTCGTAATAGGCGGCCGCACGCCACTCATAGTTCCATGTCGCTTTATAGAATGCGGTGTAAGCATCGTTTTCCAACCCCTGAAAACGGCGAACAATGCCCAGATAATAATGCGCCTCGCCGGTGTACGGATTGGGATGACGGCATGTCAGCCGTTTGATCGCCACTTCAAAATGGCGTGCGGCCTCATCAAGCAGCCCCCGGTTCAGCTTCCAGCGTCCGTATGCAATGTTAGTGCGCACATCCAGCGGGTCGCGCAGCAGAATTTCGTGCCAGTATATCTCCGGATAACGCGTCGGGTGACGATATTGCTCCAGATGTTCTGCTGTCAGAAACAGCTCGTCAATAGAATCAATTGCCGCTGGCAGCGGCGGTTCAGTTGCCACTTCACGACGGGGCGGCAGCTCCGCTTCTTTGGGCGGACGATAGGAAATATAGCCTTCCAAGGAAAAATTCAGGGTCTGGAAGTCGAAAGCTTCGCATTTGAAAGCGGGCCGGTGCCATGGTTGCTCCGGTGAAAGAGTCACGGTTTCATCCATCAGCACGGATTCGCCGGCGCACAGTACAATACGGACCCCCTCGATTCGACGGGAAGCGACAGCACCGAGATCAAGCGTGCCCCCTTCATTGCGCACCAGCCTTACAGCGACATCTCTGTTTGCATTCTGGACTGGACCGATCTTTTTGTAGGGCCACCAATATTGCGAAAATGTTTTGGTTTCACACGGCAGCAGATAGGTGAAATCCGGCTGGTTGTCGGTGTAAACCCCGGCCATCAGTTCAACGTAAGGGGCTGGACGACCGGTTGGTCCCTTGCGATCCGCCAACTCGCGGTCCCATGCCCAGCCGAACTCATCATTTCCCCATGTCCACTGCTTTTTGCCGGGAGCGATATGTCGATCGGCGACATGGATGAATCCACCCGCTGCATCATAATCATAACCTCCGAAAAAGTCGAATTGAGTGGAGCACACCATATAGCTGGTCGGTACCGGAATATTTTTGTGCCAGGTCAGATCATTGGCCTCGGGACGGGCGGCGTAATCGATGCCGTAATAATCGTTTTCGGCCAGGGGAAAAGAGCTCAGTGCACGGACGGCGTGATCAGCCACATAGCGGACATCCGGCGGAAAAAAACTTTGATAGTTGTCGTGCACTTCCGCTGCCACATTGGCCCACCAGAGAAAGGTCTGTGTAAATGGCGTCCGGTTGTAGATGCGCACTTTCAGTTCAACAAGTGAACTCTCCGGATGCACGCATATTCCGTGCATTCCTTTTATCCGGTTGAGAGGATCATGTTCGGACATCCAGACGGTGCCGGAGCCGTCCGTCCCTTTTTCCAGATGCACATCGACCGGCATAAAGGTGGATGGTCGGTGGTGCTGAGGCCAGTTGAATTCCACCCCGCCGGATATCCAGGGACCGGCCAATCCTACCAGCGCAGGTTTGATCACATCCTGATAATAGAAAAAATCGTAGTCATCGTTGGTTTTGTCGCGACCTAGAAAAATACGGCCGCCGATCTCTGGAAGCATAACCAGCCGCACAAACCTATTCTCAACCCGAACGGAGTCGTATTCACGCGGTTCCGGCGAATCAAAGACCTTGTCGATAAACGGGATCGGATAAACTTTTCCGGAAGATCCCTGATAAACCCTCTTTTCAAAAAACATGGGATTTTTGTCAGGTGTGCCCACTCCGTAGGTCGGGATACTTAATTTTTCTCGTTTTAAAATCACTTTACTCATGTTTGCCGTTCGGTTTCTCTTTCGTCAGCATAGATCAGCACAATTTCGGGTTTCCCGAAAGTTGAATCCTGGGAAGCAAAATTGAATTGAAGCCCCAGAGTCGCAGTTAGAGATATCATGATATTTGTTTTCGTGTTCACTGTTCCGCAAGAATAATGTCAAGTTCCGCCGCGCTGGCAAAAGGGCGGTCGCGAACTTCGGATTTGATCAACACTTTCAGGTAACGCGCCTGGACGCTCGATTTAAAAATTATGCTTTGCCACTGCGGTATGTTTTTCAGCCGGACCGACGCTATCGGCGCACCCCAGACATCCCGATCACTGCCGGCAAACACCTCGCAATCCGCCCAGCGTCCGTTCTCCATGTCCTGACGCGGCAGATACTTTATGCCTTTCAGATCAATACCCCGACCAAGATCAATGATCAGATGGTGCGGCAGTGGATCCGGTTGGGGGTGCCAGTTCGTGTGCCAGAAAGAGTTTGGATTTTCGTCGATGACATTGGTTGCGGGGAATTGGGTCTCTTCGCTGCTGTAGCCGGTCACCCTGGCTCCCGCCAGTCTGGCTAGTGTCGTCGGATTCAGCTCGCCGTCAAGGAGCCCGCCTTTGAGGACTGCACTCAACTTCTCCGCATCCACCTCGATCTCAGGATTGAACGCTTCGCTGGCGGCATACGCCAGCAGACTTGCACGTAACTGCCTGGCGGAGGCTCTGGTCTTCAGATTGTTTGAAAGGTCTGCGGCGCAGATGAGCAGTTTCCCTTTTCCGACCTTAACCTCGAAAACCAGACCAAGTTTGCGGTTTGAGTTCCAGTCATCGATCGGCTGTACAATCGGCTGCAGTGCTTGCGGAAAATCATCCAGCACGATTCCGTAACCTCTGGTGACAATCTCATGCCACTGCCAATCCTGGAAGTATTCGGTAGGAAAATCTGCGAGTGCGGGATGTGATGAATCAATCAGTAACCCCAAGGTTTGCTCGGGCCGCCTTTGCCACATGAAACGGTTCCAGAAAACCGGTTCGAAGGTGAGTTTCTGATTGCCGGTTCCGCTTTTCTGCAGAAACAGCACTGTCCGGCTTCCCGTTACCAGCCTTCGGCGCGTAGCTTCATCCAACTTGTCCGTGACCAGCAAGTCGGCAGTTTCTGCTGATGCTCCGGATGGATATACCCAGAAATGCCAATCGTTTTCAAAGGGTGTTCCCTCCAGTCCGACAGCCAGTTTGTATTGATCCGGAGAGGATAGTCCCGCAAGCGGAAGGGTGATTGTCCCCAGCACCGTCCCCTGGCCGATTGGCACGGTTTGTACCGGGAACTTGCCGCCGACTGCAACCCGGCCCTTCTTGTCCGTCACTTTCCAATAGGGGTGCGCTGCTTTCATCGGTGCTGCGCCGAAGTGCGCGATTTCAACCTCTGCTTCCAATGTTTCATCTTTGTTCCACGTGCGTCTGTTTAACCGCACCAGAGGAACGGTCGTGTTATAGAAGCGTCGGTATTCGCCGGGCGTGCAATACGGTTTGCTTTCCCAGAAAGCATCCAGTACGCCGACCAATGCCGTGCCCTGACCGGGGAAGTCGTGCAGGTCGAGTAACTGTACACCCGCAATGCCCGGTGTGCGTAAGGCCGCTTCGATCTCTTCCTTGTAGCAAAGCACCTGGAGTTTTCCGGATGCCATCAGAAAGTCCCGCGCTTGCTGCAGCATTCCGCTCTCCCGTAAAAATGCGCGGGCTATCTCAAGATTATTGGCCTTCAGCGGCCCGGTGAATCGGGATATCTGGCCAAAGTCGGGATAAGCGCACCACTGACCCATTTCATGCACAATAACAGGTACGCTCATCTGCGCTATATCTTTGCAGTAATCTCCTCCCTGCCAACCTTTGGATCCGCGTGGCGCAGGCGGAACATGGAATTGGTTCTCCGGGATTATCGGCCAGCCGGAGCCGCTGGTGTGCAGCCGGCGGGGTTCAGCCTTTTTCCAATAGTTCACCCACTCGCCGAGCCAGTTCTCTCTGTTATCACACTTGTGCGGCTCGTTGCCATGCGCCATGAGCAGGAAAGAAGGATGGTTGCCATAGGCTTTGATAATGCGCCCGGCTTCGTCGTAAAGCCATTGATCGACAAGCTGTCCATCGCCGACCTTCGTCCATGCCCCGATTTCTACCTGATAATAGAACCCCATCTCGTCCGCGGCCACAAATGCCGCCTCCGGAGGGCACCACGAGTGGAAACGGATGTGATTCAATCCATGTTCTTTGCAAATGTTGATTATGCGTCGCCATGATTCGACATCGGTCGGAGGATAGCCGGTCAGGGGAAAAATGCAGCATTCAAGCGTGCCTCGCAGAAAAAGCGGGCGTCCGTTGAGTATCAACTCCCTCTCCCGCGTGCTGATTTCACGCAAGCCGAAAACCACCTCTCGCCGGTCATCGGCTTGATCGCCGTTTAAGCTAATGTCGAGCCTTTGCAGTATCGGGTTGAACTCATCCCACAGCTTGGTGTTGTCAACGAGGACTTCCACCTCCGTTTCGCTTCCTTGTGCCGACCAGCTCACCCTTTGACTGACATCTCCGATCTCCAGCAAACCTTGTCCGGCTCTGCCTGTCACGTTACCGATACGAACTCTCACCCTGACAATTTTTCTCCTAAGATCAGGATAGGCCTGTGCCTCATCGATCCAGACAGGACTGGTGGACGAAAGCGATAACCTGCCGATCAGCCCGTTCCAGTTTCCCTGCGTTTCGTCGGATACGCTGTGGGCCCGCGGACCAATATCCACGATTAACCGGTTGTCGACGCGGATCGATAGACGGTGCCTGCCCGGCGCAAAAGCAGTGCCAAGATCATAGACATGCGGCACCGCCAGACTGTCGCAGGAACCGAGCGGCTTGTCGTCCAGCCAGACCTGCGTTTTCCAGTGTGCCCGTTCCAATGTCAGTACCACCCTGCGTCCCCGCCACTTCGCCGGGATTTCGATGTCGCGTTGGTACCATGCGGTGCCGACATAGTGTTTTTCCGGCTGCAGAAAGAATGGTATCTTGATATTGTCGGCTTGGCGGTATCTTTCATACTTGGGGTGGAACCATTGTCTGACGCCGGATCCGCCTGTCCACTGCGTATCTGCAGTGATATCATCACCGAAGCCCTGATTCTGAAGTGCGCCCGGTAAATGGATACGATCCTCCAGGTTTCGCTCAAACCACTTCTCCGCTATGCCTGAATCAGCGCAATCCAGCGCAAACCGCCACTCTCCATCCAACGGTATCGTCTCTGCGGCGTATGCACCGACAAGCAGTGCGATCTGAATCACTGTAATTAAGCTTTTTTTCATTACATCTCCCAATTTTGTTTTCAAGTAAAAACGGCCGAGCCTGCGGCAGCAGATTTTATCTCAGCAAATCCCGTTCAATATCCTCCAGTGATTTACCCTTGGTTTCAGGAACTTTTCGCCAGAGGATAATAAAGCCGATCAGACAGATAATGCCGTAGAGCCAAAATGTTCCCGCAGCGCCAAGGGCCGCATTAATAGGCTTAAAGGACAGTGTCAGCAAGAAACAAGCTATCCAGAGAGAGGATACGACTATGCTTACGGCAGCTCCGCGAATACGGTTGGGGAATATTTCAGAGATTAAAACCCAGGTGATGGGTGCCAGTGTCATTGCATATACAGCTATCGCCATCAGCAGTACGACAATGACTGCAACGCCCTTAATTTCAAAATGATAACACCCTCCCAGCAGAGTATAAATCAGCATTAAACCTCCCGACCCGAGTAGCATGAGCGGTCTGCGTCCCCATCGGTCCACCGTGTTTATAGCGACAAAAGTAAAAATGAGATTGACGATTCCGGTAATAACGATCCCGAACATCATTGCGTTGACATCGTATCCAGCAGCTTCGAAAATTTCCTGAGCATAATTGAAAATAACATTGATTCCGCACCACTGCTGGAAAACAGCAATGAAAATGCCAAGTCCGATAATCTTGAGCATGCCGCCTCGCAGCAGTTCAGAATAATGAACCGTGTTGTGCTCACCGATGAGTGAAGCTTCTACATCGCGAATTTCTGCTTCCGCATATTCAGCTCCGCCGATTTTTTGCAGAATAATCCGCGCTTTGTCCGTGAATGAATTCTTCAGCAGCCACCGCGGAGATTCCGGAATCCTCAGTGCCAGCAGAAAAAACAGTCCGGCGGGAAAAGCTTCCGCCGCAAACATCCAGCGCCAGCCGATCTGACCATTCCACGACTCGGAAATCAGATGTGCCGAGGTTTGACCCGGCAAAGGATGAATCCGGCTGATCGCCAGATTTATGATCTGAGCGGCAAGCACTCCGATAACAATTGTCAACTGGTTAATCGAAACAAACCGGCCGCGCATCTCCGCCGGAGAAATCTCCGCAATGTAAATCGGAGAAATATTCGACGCCAGCCCGATTCCCATCCCTCCGATGATGCGTGCTGCAATGAAAGAATTGTATCCATGTGCCAAGGCAGTCCAGAGTGCTGACCAAGTAAACAGAAATGCGGCACCGATCAGTACCTTCTTGCGCCCGAAATGATCGGTCAAGGCACCGGAAAGCAACGCACCAAGCAGACATCCCGCCAGAGCCGAACTCATCGCCCAGCCGGCCTGCCAAGACATTGAATCAGAATCCAATCCAAAAAAAACCTCGTAGAAAGGCTTGGCACCTCCAATCACGACCCAGTCATAACCGAAAAGCAAACCACCCATTGCCGCCACCAGCGAGGCCATCCAAACAAACTTTAAATTGTGTTTTTCCGATCGCATACTCACTTTCCTCTTTCCTGCATCAGTAATACACATACAGATGTTTCCGAATATGGCCACATTAAAACACCAATCAACGCACTTGAAAATAGAGAATCTTATCGTTTATACTGGACAATCTTATTTTCATCGGGTACGCTGTCCCGTATGCAAAAAAGGATTCGTGAAGGGTTCCGCGGCCAGCGGCTGGTGGTTTTGCCAGCCACAGTAATTGCCCGTTGCCGGAACCTACCCGTTGTCGAACAGATTTATGTAACCCATATCGGATCCTATCCCTGCGCACCGCACCACTATGTGGAAAGGAAAAAGGGTCTGCCGCAGACGATCCTGATCTATTGCATGGAAGGACGCGGTACAATGAAGCTCGGAGAGCTGGATTTTAGAATTAAAAGAGGCGATGTGGCGATCATCACCCCGGGCACTCCGCATATCTATTCTGCGTCGGAAGCACACCCCTGGTCGATTTTCTGGATTCACTTCGAAGGCAGCCAAGTCAATGACCTGCTTAAAGAAATTAAGATCGAACCGAAAAAACCTCTGCTTCATGTTCCGGATGGTGCTATGTTGCGTCAGGCTTTTGAAGAGATATTCGCCTGCCTCGGCTATCATTTCTCCAATGCTGGTCTGCTCGCAATGACAGGGGGGCTGGTGCATCTGCTGGCGAAGCTTCAATTGCACGGCAAACAATCGCTGCGCTCTCTTAATATCGCTGAAGATCGCGTTGTGGAAACCATCGGCTTTATGCAGCGCCATTTGGATATGCCTCTCTCGCTTCATGATTTCGCAGCACAGTCAGGACTTTCCGTTCCCTACTATTGCAAGCTTTTCAAGACGAGATTGAATCAAGCTCCCATGGACTATTTCATTCATCTCAGAATCCGCAAGGCATGCGAACTGCTGGATCAGAATGATCTCAGCATCAAGCAGATCGCCAACATGCTGGGGTATGGCGATCCGTATTATTTCAGCCGCACTTTTAAAAAAATTCAGGGTTGCTCTCCCTCTGATTATCGACATACCGTTAAATGATAAATAGGGGTCAAGCCTCACAATAAGAAATAGTGGTTGACGGGTGTTTTGTCTTTCTGATACTCTTCTACAATAGCTAGAAAATTGAGAGTTGAGTTTCCAGGTGCCATCTATCATATTACGCATCGCGGGAACGGACGGAGGAATATCTTTAAGGAAGCCTCACCGCATTCAATCGGCTCGACAGAGTTTGACAGCCGGGTGAGACGGTTGTATAAATCGCTGGTGGAGGATAGCCGGAAACCGCAGGATGTCGCCTTCAGGCAACAAATGGATGCTCTGGCCCCTGAGGTTGTTCTAGATGCAGTCTGCAGCGCATTCGGTGTTGACCGCGAGGATTTGATACGATGAAAAAAATGTTTATTCTTTGTTCCTGGTTGCTGGGGGCCGTTCTGACGTTGGCAGGGGAGCGGATTGCGCTGTGGCCGAAGGGAAATATCCCGGACTTCCAGAGCCGGCAGATCGCGGCAACCACACGGGAGGTGAAAGAACCGGGCTTCAAGGTGGCGGAAAACACGATGCCGCATCTCGATTGGTACGCTGCACCTGCGGATAAAAACGGCGCATGTATGCTACTCATTTCCGGCGGCGGTTATCAGAGCTGCTGCGACGGGGTGTGGATTGACCGGGTCGCCAAGAAGTTTACCGAACTCGGCTTTGTCTGCGTGAGCCTTACCTACCGCACACCTCGCCCGCAGGGATTGCCGATCTACCAGAGCGCATGGGAGGATGGACAACGTGCCGTCCGTCTCGTCCGCAACGATGCGCAGAAACGCGGCTTCGATCCGGAGATGATCGGTGTGTTAGGGTTTTCCGCCGGTTCGCACCTGACAGTTTTGCTTGCAACAAGTGCCCTCTCTCCTGCATACAAACCGGTCGACGATCTTGACAAGCTGCCGTGCCATGTCAACTGGGCTGTACCGATCTACACCGCTTACGCGCTCACGGACGGGCTGCACGGTCCCAACACACGTGATGGCGATGCCATCGATGTAAAACTTTCGGATGTGTTCAAATTCGACGCGAAGACCTGTCCGATGGCACTCTTCCACGGCGGGTTGGATATCTATTCGCCGAATGGCTCTACGCAAATATATCGCCAGCTCCGCAGAATGAAAATTCCGGCTGAAATTCATCTCTTTGCAGACCGACCCCACGGTTTTATGGGTAACCCGGACAAGGGTGAGGATGGCACTGCCTATGACCATTGGCTCGACCGCATTGCCGAGTTTATGCGCCAGATGAATTACGACGGGCGTCTCGGCATGGAAGTTGATCTGATGTCCCGCTATCCGGATAACGATGCGCGCGGCGAGTACAGCAGGGAGTCGATCTGGCCGGAAGGCAGAGTGCCGGATGTGCAGACGAACCAGTGCCTGCCTTATCTCGAGTGGCACATGCCTAAGGATCTCAGGACAAAGGCGATTCAGATTATCTATTCGGGCGGCGGCTATATGGGTAACAATCCGGATGGATTTGAAGTCGCGCCAGCACGTCGTTTCTTGAATGAAAAGGGCATGACGGTTGTGACGATGAAATATCGCACGCCGCGCCCGCTGAACACTCTGGCCAAGCATACGACGGCGTGGCAGGATCTGCAGCGTGCCATCAGGATTGTTCGCAGCCAGGCTGCTGCGAAGGGGCTTGATCCTGATCGCATTGGTATCATGGGTTCTTCGGCTGGCGGCCACCTGACGCTGATGGGCGCGACCAGTTCAAAAAACCGCTCCTATTGGCCTGTCGATGATTTTGACAAAATTTCCTGCAACGCGCAGTGGGCGGTCGCGATCTATCCGGCGTATGCGCTTACGGACGGAGTTAACTCCCACAATGCAACGGGCGGCAATGATGATGATGCGCGGCTTGTGCCTGAGTTCTCTTTCGACCTCGCAACATGTCCGATCCTTTTCATACACGGCGATAACGACGGTTGGGCGGCGATGAATTCGGTTAAATGCTGGGAGCAGCTTCGCCGGATGGGGATTCAGTCCGATCTTCACACGCTTGCCACACGTAATCACTGCTTCCAGCGAAAGGCCGCCCCGGGTACGGGCAGCTATACCTGGATGGGTCGCATATGGGAATTTATGAACCACAAGGGATTTAATAAGCAATAAATGCCGATATTCGGAAAGCCGTCATCATCAATACTTAGAAAACAAGGGCAAATTACTGGATTCGTACTCGCACGAACAACATAGAGCATCAGCCGTCGCCCTTCATGCGATGGCCGACACTGTAGAGTATGGAGTATAGGGAAGCGAGTGCTTTCGCACAGGAGAAATTCTACCCCCAGGCCCTCTGCCCTCTGCAAAAAACGAACAGGCACGCAGCGACACCATTTTGTCTAAACCAGCGTAGCCGGAACCAAGCGGTTAAATGTTTTCACCCAGAAGTTTAAGTTT
This sequence comes from Kiritimatiellia bacterium, assembly GCA_018399555.1. Taxonomy (GTDB): domain Bacteria; phylum Verrucomicrobiota; class Kiritimatiellia; order RFP12; family UBA1067; genus M55B167. Next base: position 26,804 of record JAGYOL010000015.1, read on the forward strand.
TTGGCCATATAAAATACATTTTGCAATCTAAATCCCGGCAATATCAATATTCGATACGGATGCATAAAATCATCTCAACCCGTCCATCCATAATGCGGGAAATGAGGTGAAAATGTCAACCCCGGAAATAATTGGTGTTACCGGGTGAGCGAAAGTGGATTGCCTTCGACAAACTGTGAAGCAGCCGTGCGACCGGTAAGCGTTCGCTCTCACACACGCTGGCTCCGTGTGACGGGAATATTTATTTTGCCGGTGGGCAGGTGCGTGTGCGGTAGTCGCGCATTGAACAGCCGTAGGTGCGGCGGAAGAGAACTCCGAGGTAGCTGTTGGATTCAAACCCGCATTGCGTGGTGATTTCGCCGATTGACAGATCGCTCTCTTTCAGTAGCGAGCAGACATTTTCCAGGCGCACTTTGCGGATTTCATCAAGAATCGTGTGGCCCAAAACTTCCCGGAATCGCAGTTCCGTCAGACGACGTGACGCGTTGACATGGCGAACGATATCCGTAACACTGATGGTTGAGCAGGCATTGTTACGGATATAGTTAAGTGCATTGTTAACGAGAGGGTTGTTTAAATTGGCATGCGCGGTTGAATTGCGTGAGACTACATGTGAGGGTCCGTAGATGAAGATGCGGCGTCGCCGGATATTGTGTCTCATCATTTGATCAAGATGCGTGGCTGCCTCGTAGCTGACGCTTTCGGCGTCTAGCAGGATGCTCGACATAGAGGGATTGGCGTTTTTACAAAGATCGATGTCGTTATCCACACCCAGTACGGCGATCTCCTGGGGCACCGCGATATCCGACCAGTTGCAGGCGTCGATAACCTGACGGGCGCGGTTGTCCATCGCCGCCAGCAGAGCAACCGGTTTTGGCAGGCTGCGCAACCATTCGCAAAGATGCTCACGCTCGATGCCGGCATCTCTCTGCTCAGCCTCAGGCAGTCCGGCATATATGTGACAATGGTGACCACACTCGGTAAGTCGTTTTGCAAATGCCCTGCCGCGCTTGACCGACCACCATAAATTGTTGATTTCTCCGACAAAGGCGAAGTTTTGAAAGCTGTTTTTTATGAAATATTCGGCGGCCAGTTGTCCAATGGCCTCCGTGTCGCTCTGCACAATCGAGTGCCGGTGAAGCGGATGAGATTTGTTTAAAAATTCACCTTTGGGGTCTTCCATCAAAATAACAGGAACATGTGCGTTTTGCACCATTCTCTGCATTCCGTCACTGTCCGGTCTACCGATAATACCGGTACAGCCCCACTCCTTCATATGAAAGAGCTTCTGCTCGCCGTCACGCCCTTCGAGGATATGCAGTCCCCAGGGGCCATGCCGATGAACATAACGCAGAATGCCACGACGCATGTCGCGACAGACCTTGACCGAAGAGGGCAACAGTACAGCCACCTGCGGTGTTCTGCGGTTTGATGGTGACATCTCAATAACCTCGCGTTTGATTCTATAGTGGCATAATCGATGTACGGGAGGGGTCGTAGCTAAATATTTGCACATTTGTGCAAGAATGGCGCACTTATTGTTCAAAAATAGCAAAACAAATGTCAAATATCTTAACTACGACCCCGCTTGGTTCCCTGTTTCAGGTTTCTAATAAAACACATCATTGCTTTGATCATGGCATAATCCATGGGTTAGATCAATACCTTTTTGCGCAAATGAGATAAAAAATTTTGCGTAAACTTCCCTATTATTATTTGTCACTTCAGGTTACGCTTAAATCAAATTACAAATCGAGGAGTATGATTATGAGATTTACCGGGTTCAAATACCTGCTGGTTTTGTCGACAGTTTCTGCACTTTTCACAGTGGTTAAAAGTGTGGCTGCACCAACGGATTTCTCACCGCTGTTCCCCTTTGTCATATCACATGAAACAACTGAGAATGTGACCAGCATGGCGCATCTGCTCGATGCGCCAGCCGGCCGACATGGTTTTGTGCGTGTTGAAAATGGACGTTTTGCAACCGATGCGGGCCCGATAAAATTCAATGCGACGAATCTGACCGGACCGGCGAATTTTCCGACACATGCTGATGCCGATCGTCTGGCTGACCGTTTAGCGCGTTTCGGCATCAACTGTGTGCGTCTGCACTACTTTGACGCACGATACGGCAATTTCAGAGAGGATCATCAGCGGGGTATGTATGGCAACGATGAAAATCTTCCTAAAGCATTTTCCGCTGATCCGACGCTTAGAATTCCTTTTGATCAAGAGTCTGTAGACCGGCAGGACTATCTGATTGCCGCTCTGAAAAAACGCGGCATCTATGTCAACATGAATCTGCATGTCGCACGGTTTCCCAAGGGGCGCAGTTTTATTTCATCGCGCATGATTGAAGCTGAGAAGGAGTTTGCAAAACAGTTGCTGACGCGGGTCAATCCTTATACCGGTCTGGCATACACGCATGAGCCGAGTGTCGCGATGATCGAAATCAACAATGAAAACGGATTGATCTCGCGATATCGCCGTGGCAATATCGATCGTCTGCCTGATCCATACGCCGGTGAACTGCGCGAAAGATGGAATGCCTGGCTTAAAAATAAATACGATTCTACTTCAGCGATGCGCAAATCTTGGGATTGGAAAGCGACACCGCTCTCGGATGAGCAGATAACCGAGGGTGGTTTTGAGCAGGAGCTCAGGGCCGACCAGGGACTTTGGAAGTTCGATCTGGGTTCAGGAGCGGCTACCGCCCGCTCGGAGAATGGTGTGCTGAAAATTTCGGTTGAGCAAGAGGGCAAACAGTATTTCCCTAAATTGTATCGTAATGGTGTCAAGGTGAAGAAAGGCGAACCATATACAATTTCATTTAGAATTCGACGGCTGGATGACAATAAGAATGTTGTGCTTGGTACAGCGGTCGCGACCTCAGCCGGCGGCTGGCGATCGGCAGGATTTCTTCGTGAAATCTCCGTCGGATCGCAGTGGCAGCGGGTTAAAGCCTCGTTTTTCGGTGCGCTGGAGAGTGAAGCAGTACAGTTTCAGCTGACGCGTTTCAAACCGGGGGTTTATGAGCTGGATGATCTCTCTATTCAAAGCGGTGCCGAAACTGAGTTGGGTGTTGATCAGAGTATTGAAAATAATTCAATTGCCGTATTAAAGTTCAAGGGTTTTGCGACAGTATCGGCTAAACGAGACTTCTATCAGTTTCTGACTGATACCGAAAGAGAGTATTGGAAAGCGATTGCCGATTACGTTAAGCATGAACTCAAAGCGATTGCTCCGATTTCAGGAACGCAGTTAGGCTACAGCACTGCATTTTTGCAGGCTGAACTGGATTACATCGACACACACGCATATTGGTGCCACCCCAAGGTAGGCACACATTGGACGATAGGCAATAGTTCAATGGTGAACTCAATGAGTTTGATGCAGACTCTTGCTTCGCAGCGTATTTGCGGTAAACCATTTACAGTCAGTGAGTACAATCATCCGTTTCCCAACTGTTACGGTGCGGAAGGGCAGCCGATGCTGCGGGCGTATGGCGCGTTGCAGGGGTGGGACGGTGTGTTTGAATATACGTGGCATCACCGCAGTGATTATACTCCCGGCTGGAACTCCTACTTTTTCAGCATCAGTGAACGCAGTGATGTGCTGGCGCATATGCCGGCCTGCGCCGCTATTTATCTGCGTGGCGATGTGCGCGAATCACAGCGTACAATCGCGGCAAATGCGGATTATGAATCATTCTTTGAGCGTCTGGTCGCCGCAGGTTCCATGCGAATCGGTATTGGTGAAGCGGGCTTTGACAGATTTTTGACATTGATACATCGCACGGGAATTGATTTGAGCGGCGGGTCGAGCACTGACCCGAGTGATGTCAACCAGGGAGCTGCGGAATCTAAGATACTGCTGAGCGACACCGGTGAACTTTGTTGGAACCGAGAGTTGCCGGAAGCCGCGTATTTCACTGTGAACACGTCAGGCACCAAATTGTTCACAGGTTTCCCGAATGGGCGCGAGATCGTGCTGGACAATGTACGGCTGAAGATTGCTCCCTCACGTTTGAATTGGGCGACGATCTCGCTTGTTTCCCGTGAGTCACAGGGTGGTTTCGGCGAAAACGGAAAAAGTGCCCGCATTCTGCTGGCTGCAACCGGTATGGCCGGTAACAGCGGTATGGAGTTGGAAACGGTTGACTCAGGACGTGTGCGGGCGAAGAACTCTGATTGGGGTAATGCGCCCTATCTGCTGGAGGGCATCTCGGCGGTGATTGATTTGCCGTCAGGATCAGAGCGCACACGATGCTATGCGCTTGATCCCAATGGCGAGCGTAAAATGGATGTTCCGGTTGCCGCCAACGGATCGGGTTGCCGCGTCGCGATAGCTCCGGAGTATCAGACCATCTGGTATGAGATTGAAATGAAAAAAGAGTGAGGAAAACAATGAATAGAGTGAATTTAGCTGTCGTCTGTTTAATAACGATAAGTTGCATAACAGTGTGCGCCGTTGAACAGTCGGATGTGATGAGCGAGGCCTACTGGCAAATCTGGAATGCTGAGGAACAGGCGAGAATTGATCGGGATATCGATCAGCATCGCAAAGCGGACGGTGTTATCAAGCTGCCGGATGCCGCGCCGGAATGTGATGTTAAAATTGAACAGATTTCGCACGACTTTATCTTCGGGGCACACATTTTTAATTTTGATCAACTCGGCAAGAATGAG
>JAGYOL010000150.1 GCA_018399555.1 Kiritimatiellia bacterium
CCGCGATCCTTGACAAATACAAGCGTGTTGGCGGTACCGAGGTCAATGCCGATATCGCTGGAAAAAAAACTCAATAGTTTATTGAACATTCTGTTCGTCCTATTGGATAAAACAAAAAACCGCTACGCTAAAAAAACAGTTCATGCGTAGTGTTTACAGTTTCTCCGATAAAATGATTATGGTCAAGCCCAAAACTGCTAAAACAGAGTGCTATTTTAACACAAAGCCGGTCTTATAACCAACAGGAATCATTTCTTTAAACAAAGCGGCACAAACCACTTGCCCAATGTGAACTTTTCACCGACCCGGCAACGCTTCTGATAAAGCGTGCAGTAGTTGCCGGAATGTCCGGGATTGAACAAACGCACCTCAGGCAGAGCAACCTTCTGAAAACCGTATTTCAGAAGCTCTGCTCCGACATTGCTGCTGTTACGTTCACGCAGAGGCGTTAGAACATAGAGCATCCCGGCCTGCGCACACCTCACAGTTTTGATGCCGTCCAAATCAACCATTACCAGATGAGCCTGCTCAAGCTCCTTAGGAACTTCCGCCACGGTATAAGTGCGGTCACGAAATAATTTCGAGCCGCGTTTGAATTCAAACATTTGTGCACAGTGCCACTCTCCCGGCGATTTCCTGTCCAGTGCGACTCCGTCGGCATTATCATACACCGGCTTGGGCTTTTCACTGCTCCGCTTGCGCGACTGACCGCCCGAAGCCTGATTAACCAGCACCCGCCGCATAACTTTACCGGAAACATCCTGCCCCGCCAATGCGTCCTCTTCGCGAAATGAGCTGAACAGAATCGTGCGGTCACCCGACCTGCTGTAATCATAGGTGATGTAAATTGTGCCGTCGGCAGCCTGTTGTCCATCCGGATAGGAGACACCGTTACGCTCATCCAGCAGCAGTCCTCCATCCCAGCTTTTGCCGTCATCACACGAAACAAAGGCCGTCAGATGCGACCGCCCAGTTCGCTCGCCGATCGGACCATGTTTAACCAGCAGCAGATTGCCGGAGGCCAGACGGGTAATGAAAAACCGCGCCGTCGGGTGCGCAATGGTCGAGGGCTTGGTCAGCGACCAGCTTTTGCCGCCGTCGGTCGAGAAACTCTCCCCGATGCCGTAACGTGTTCGCGTCAGACACCAAAGCGAGCCGTCGAGACGCTCAACAAACATGTGTTCATCACAACTGCGATCCTCCATCGGTATCAGTGCGCCGCCACGATATGTAAAACTTGCTCCCTGATCGGTTGAAACCCAGCACCCCGACGTGGGAGCATCCGCTATTTTCTGATACCGCGACTCCCAATCCGCAATCGGAAACACCCAGGTTTCATCACGCAGCACAATCGGCTTGCACATCATCACGCCCGGTGCCAGAATTCGCGGTTCACTCCACTGCGGCAGTGCACATTCGGCACTTTCAGCCACAACCGCCCAGGTATGCGTATGCTTGCCGATCGAGATCGCCTGCGCCCAGGTCAGCCATAAACGTCCCTGCGGATCTATCCAAACCTCCGGGTCAAAACAGCGCAGCCAGCCGTCATCATCAGGATCAACCACCAGCACCTGCTCCCATGTGCCGCCCCCGTCATTGCTGGTTGCCAGCACAACGTAGTTGTAAGGGCCCTCTCCAGGCCGTCTGCCGGCATACCAGGTCACCCATAACCGCCCGCGTTCCGAAACCGCCATGCTGGAAATTCCCTGAAATGCCCGGTTGGTTGCGGCATGTCGCTCAAGCATCGCACCGCAGTGCCGAACCCTTTCATCTGCCGCCATCTCTCCGCCACAAATCGTCATACAGAACAGTAATCCGATACAAAATGTTAATGCAACCCTGATCTTCTTCATCGTAATTCCTCCCTTTGTATTAAAAGAACTCATGTTTATGTTTGTCGTGCTTGAATAATATACCCCAGAAATCACTTTTTCCGGCTGATCTGCCTTGCAAGCTTAAGTACGCAAACGGGCGGCTTTGCTGTTCCAAAGATCATCGCTATTTTTTCAACCATTCCTCATCCAATGCCTTGCGCACCTCCGGAAATACAGCGTGCGGCATTGTGATGGCATGATAAATGTCTCTGTCTTTCACCGCGAGCGAGTTATACCCGGCGTAAACCGCAGCCGGCGGACAGGTAACGTCGATAAACCCGACCGAAAGCCGCACAGGGCATCTGATCCTTGCCGCAAAATGCGCACCGTCAAAGTAAGGAGCCAGCTTCTCGGCACTGCGCTTGTCCGCTTCCGGCACAGCTTCAATCAAACGTGGCCATCCGGATTTGCGCCCCCGTTTGTAACCCATCAGATCGGTCAGCGCAGGAACATGAATCACTCCTTTAGTGAAGTTGCGATTAAGTCCACACAGATAAAAACCGAAGCCGCCACCCTGACTTGAACCCATGTACAGAAAGCGGGACTTGTCGACATCATCACGCTCCGCCACCCAGTTGACTGCACGATTTATCCCGAGAATGATCGGATAGAAAAAGTATTCTTCTCGTTTTTTTGCTCCGGACTGACAGTAGCGTACACCGTAAATCTCTTTCAATCGCACATCCTGCTCTTTATACAGCTTCTGCTGCTCAGTTTTGCCCGCACCAGGTTCAAAGGGATGAACATTCATGACAAAACTGATGAATCCCTGCTCCGCCCGGTAGGTCGGCGGGGCCGAATACCCCGGCCCTGCCCCCGGAACGTTTACAAACACCGGAAACCTGCCGCTACCCTTAGGAACCGTCAGAAAACCGTAAACTCTTTTGCCGCCAAAAGTTGCAAAGCTGACCTTGAAGCTTTCGTACTTCTCGCTACTATACCTTAGCATTGGTTCAATCTGCGGATCAGCAGGTACTTCATCCTCCAGCCTGCGCATGGCATCATCCCAGAAAGCGTCAAAGTCTGAGGGTCGCTCACTGCCTGGTCTAATCTTCTCCGGCGAAAAAGCCGCACCAGCCAGCTGGCGCAATTTTTTATCCGCAACCTTGGCCGCAGCCGAACACAGCATAAAGCCGGGTTCTTTCAATGTGCCTGAAATTTTAACCGGATTGAAGAGGGCCAGATCAAAAACCGCATTTGTAACCTCGAGTGGACCGAAATTGCCCAGCTTGACCGCCAGCTTGCCAGCTTTTACACTCTGCCCCTGTGCATCTCTGACCAGCAATGAAAAGGTCGTTCTATCTCCGATTTTGTAAACCGCCATCTCACGATCCGTTTTGATCTCTATCGACTGCGACGCAACCCACAACGGAGCCGTAACAATCAGCAACATTAAACCTCGCATATGTCTCTCCGCTCCTTTTTCGTTGTTTTTTGCGCTCAATCAACCACCCGATCAACCATCTGTACGGACAGGCTACCATGCTACCGGGTAAAACTCAATGCTTTTCAGACTTTTTGCTTTTAACCGCCGAAGTCTGCCATCCCACATACAACAAAAAACCATCACCATGCCCGGCTGGCAACCTCATCGAACGGATACCCTCTCTTCCAATAACACATTGCCGTTTTTCAAACATTCCGTCCAGGCATCCCTGCCTCCGACACCCAGCACTCCGATCACCGTCACATCCTGTCCGGCCCTGAATAACTCCCCCGGTTTGAGTCTCTTTTCAACCTCATAACGGGCATCCGGATGAAAGGATTTATCATTTTTATCCTGCCAGAAGTTGACTCTCATCCCCGGTGTCACAGCCGACGCAAGCGCTCCGTAATACTCCCCCGATTCCGAATTAATCCAGCAGCCGTTTTCCGGAACACCCCACACCCTGGGCGGCGCAGCAATTTCGCCCCAGTCGCGACCGGCAACATTAAAGAGGAAGTAAATCCCTCTTAAAGCAATATCCGATTGTCCGGTATTCAGTACCCTGAGAAACTGAATAACAAATCTGGCTCCACCCGGCGGCATAATAATGCGATGGGCGATTTCAAAGGTCGGATGACCTTTATAGATGCCGCTGATATCCGCAACCACGCAATCGTTCTCCATCCTGATATCTACAGCCGTGACTTCGGAAATATTCTGCCACTGATTACGTCCGTCACTGTTTTCAGAATGAACCATGGCGTTGTATGAACCATACGCTCTGCCATCCAGTGATATCTTTTCTATGAAGTAGCCGGAACCGACCGCGCCCTCAAGTTTAATGCGACCGTTATCAATGACAAACCCCTTACCATCACGCCGGGTAACCGGCGGTTTTGACTCAGGATACATCGCCTTCAACTTCAATGCGCTCGTCATTGGTCCAAGCGTGCGTTTCTTCAGCTCGTTCTTTGCAGCCGGAATCGGTGAAATACGCTGATTATAAAGATCGCCGTGCAGCTCCGTAAACATATCGGTGATCAGCTCATAAGGAACATTCTCCTCATTGACAAGACCGTAGTTTGAGTCCTCAGGAAAGGTGGACGAAATACCGAGCTCCGGTTCATCCACCCACATAAAATAGTTGTAGCCGATCAAAAACGTCATGCTCAGCATTGTCCGGGCAAAAAGCCGGGTTGCATCGGTGCGTCCGCGCTGAGTCATAAACCGCTGTCCCGCCCCGTGCACCGAAGGCAGCCCCGCATCCAATGCGGGGAATGACCATTCGGTGATCAGCAGAGGCTTGTTGACATAGCCGTAGAAACGTTCAAAGTGCTCTTTCACCGGCTCGGCATCGGAGGCAAAACCGCTGTAAACCACCCCCCTGTCCAGATCAGCCTTGGGATAGCAGTTGAAAGAAATTACATCGCTGTACTTGCCGGCAATGCTCCAGACAGCAGGGTCGGCACCGCCGGTGCCGGCAAAACGTGCCCCCATAATCATGTGGTTTGGATCGACCCGCCGGATCGCCTGAGTCGTCAGCCTGAAATAACGCTCCGCTATCACCTTCAGAAAATCATGTTTCACAGCAGTGCGATCAGCAGTCGAACTATCAAGACGCATCAACTTGCCCGCAGCGTCAAAGTTCGCGCACTCGGTGCCCCAGAATCTGTTGAATCGATCAATATCGTCAACAGTGTTTTTTTTCAGAAAATCCAACAGCGCCTGTTTGGCCGAGTGCCCTTCGTCAAACTGCATCGCGGCATCAAAAAGGCCGCTCTCATGACTTCCCCTGCCCCACCAGGCAAGTTCATTATCCAGAAACCAGCCTAACAGCCAGGGATCATCCCGCAAGGCGGCGCAGTTTTTCCGTGCAACATAACGGCAGTAATCAGCAAACTCAGGATGAAAGACATTCGGAAAGGCACTGCATGGCCGTCCCTCATCAGGCGTGATGTAAAAATCTCCGCCGCACCGTGCAAAGCGCTGACCGATACCGAGATTCTCGCAGTGATATAATCCGCGTCGCATCAACGATTTCTGGCTGCCCGCCCCCAGCATCGTAAAACCCCACTTTTTGAGTCTGGCGAGTGTTTCCCTCTCCCATACCGTCGGGTCCGGATACTTAACCTCATTCTTTTTGCGATACGGGGCGTAGCCCAGTTTTTCACACCAGTGCCCCCAGAAGGTGGTGTGATCCACTCCCAAAGCCACCACGCCGCGTCCAAGCGGATCAATCGCCCACCAGCGGCCATCATCAAACTGACGAACGTAAAAGAAACCGGTTGCATCAGAGCTTATCCTTTCAATGAAATTATCACTGCTGTAAGGTGGAAACTGGGCATCGATCGATTGAGTATCTTCAACGGAATCGCTCGCGGAAAATTTTATCTCGGAAAACCGACCGCCCAAGCCGGTTGTCCGCAACCCTGGACGACCATAGCAGACCGCCTTATCATCAAACAGATAGCGTCGTTTAAAAAGTTCACGCCCCCCGATTTCACTGACATATCCCGTTATGCCCTCCGCATCCAGCACCAGCCGCATCTTCCAGCGGGTTCCCTTTGAAAAGTCAAAGTCACTCTGCTCATTCGCAAAGGCGGTTTTAAGCGACTGTTGCGCCAGCCACCGCCCGTCACGCATCTCCGCCAATTCAAAGCTCAGAGCGCGCCTGTTGCCAAGCGGAGTTTTAACCACTCCCAGTGCCCAGAAGTTCAGATCATCGCGATGAATGCAGAGCGCGGCCACACGCCAACTGTTTGTCCGCTCAAGATTCCCAAGTTCGAAAACCGCCTCCATCGTAACCTCGCGCGAGGCAGCCAGCTCCTCGCGGATTGCGAAACCGTCAGCTCCCTCTCGTAATTCAAAGCCCTGCTCCGTCACCGCGAACGCCAGAGGATTACGGAACCAATCCGCTCTGACCAGATTTACCGCTAAAATAAACAAAAAAATAATTACACGCACTCCGACCTCCCTCTTTCCGTAACATGTTATCACAGAAGCTATGAAACCTGAAAGCTACTATGCCGCAATTCGTGTCGCAATCCTATTTGATGAATTCATAGTTGGATTGACGGGCTGGT
>JAGYOL010000151.1 GCA_018399555.1 Kiritimatiellia bacterium
CGGCAACTCCGCCGGCACTTCATACAAACCGCCGTAGTGCCGCCCAACAATGGCCGGCCACAGTAACCACTTCACACAAACCAGTCACTGTGGTGCGGCAACTCCGCCGGCACTTCACACAAACCAGTTACTGTGGTGCGCCATTATTGGCGCACACTATAAACAGCCAGAGCTGCCGGCAGTTGCTCCTGCAGGGCCTGCATGCGGTCGGCGTCATTCGGGTGGGTGGAAAGCATATCCAGAGGTGATCCACTACTGCCGCCGCCCCTGGATGCCCGATCCCAGATACGTATGGCGGCTCGCGGATCATACCCGGCCTTTGCCATGTACATCATGCCCACGCGGTCGGCCTCGTACTCATCATGGCGCGAGTAGTGGGTTACCAGAAGTCCCTCATATGCCACGAAAGCACCACCAAGCACATAGGCCGCTTTATCGTAATCGCGGGCTTTGGCGATTGCCGCGCCGACCGCGAGTGCTCCGCCGTAAAGCATGTTGCGCGACAGCGCCTTGGTCGAGTGGCGGCAGTTGACGTGCGCGATCTCGTGCGCGATCACCGCAGCGATCTCGTCATCATTACGGCACAACCCCTTTTGCGGATGCCACAATCCCTCGAAAACAATGATTTTTCCACCTGGTGCCGCCATTGCATTGACCACATCAGTGGAATATACATCGACCTCGTAGGGGATGTCGGGGTGATCGGAGACGGCCGCGATGCGTTGAACCATTGTCCGTATTTTACGGACATCCTGTGGGTTTTTATTACGCGGAACGCCTTGTTCCTGCATACTTTTACGGGTTTCCTCAATGACTTGAGATCCAAGCTGGATATCATCGTTCATCGAATAGAAGTTCACCGAATTCATGGTGCTGCATCCTGCAATCAGCAGCAGCACCGTTGGCAATACATGTATAAGTTTCATCGTTTCTCCTGATGTTTACGCCGCAAGATTATAGCAACCCGCAACTTTTGTCAACAAGGTGGATTTCCGCCCCAATTTATGATAAGTGTTCGGATGATATCGACATATCAGCAATCATGCGCTATATTAAAAATTAACTTTCAACACTGACATATCAGGATACTCACGGAAAACTTTATGAATTTTGCTGTTATAGGAAACTGTAAGTCCGCCGCTCTGATCGATCAACAGGGAACTATGAACTGGCTCTGTCTGCCGGACTTTGACTCCGCATCTGTTTTTGGTGCGATTCTCGATGAGCGTCGCGGCGGCTTTTTCGCGATCGAGACTGAGCCCGGTTGCCGGATCAAACAGAATTACATCCGTAACACCAATATTGTCGAAACCGTTTTTGAGGGAGAGAGCGGCAGCTTTGCGATTCTCGATTTCATGCCGCGCTATAAAGAGAGTGACTCTCTTTATAACTGTCCGCCGGAGGTTATCCGCTACATACGCCCGTTGTGCGGGAAACCGCATTTCCGGGTCAGATACAATCCCCGCCTGGGTTATGGAGAACATGAAACCCACAGCTTCAAAGAGCGCAATTTCATTAAAAGCACAGTTTCCAACGGATCATACGAATCCATCTATCTCTACACGAATATGGCTTTCGATGATGTGTTGGAGAGCAGAGATGTGGCGGTGAGTGAGGAAATTTATTTCGTGGTCAGCTATCACCAGAAAATTCTGCCGCCTAATATCGAACGGATTCAGTTGGACTTCGAACGCACCAAGGTCTACTGGCTGGACTGGATTCAGCGCACCTTCGAATTCAGACATTTTGTGGATGCGGTGCGACGTAGCGCGCTGGTGCTCAAAATGCTGGCTTTTCAGGAGAGCGGCGCCATTCTGGCGGCGGTTACGACCTCTTTGCCTGAAACACTCGGAGAGGAACGCAACTGGGATTACCGTTTCTGCTGGATTCGGGACGCTTCAATGATTCTCAGGGTGCTGACAAAAATCGGGCATTTCAACGTGGCACGCAACTTTTTTGACTACCTTATGCGGGTTGTGCCGTACAAGGATGACAAGGTGCGTATCATGTATGGTATCCGCGGACGCAAGGAGCTGCCCGAGCAGACACTCGACTGGCTGGATGGATATAAGGGATCAAAACCGGTGCGTATCGGCAATGCCGCCAGTATCCAGCAGCAGAATGACATTTACGGCGTCCTTCTGGATGCCATCCATAGATTTATCGAAACCTTTCGCAGCGATGTCTCGACTATCGAGCGTTTGTGGACGATCACCCGCTCGCTGGTGCGGACGGTTGAAAGCAACTGGGATAAACCGGATATGGGTATCTGGGAGTTTCGTGGCAGCACCGCCCATTTTGTTTTCTCAAAGGTGATGTGCTGGGTGGCCATGGATCGCGGTATCAAAATAGCCGAACAGCTGCAGTGCGCCGATTATTATCATCATTGGGAGGAAATCCGCGCGGAAATCAAGGCCGACGTTATGGCCAATGGATGGAATGCAGAGATGGGTGCTTTCACGCAGTCATACGGGAGCTGCTGCCTGGATGCCGCCAATCTGCTGATGGCGGAGTACGGCTTTATCGATCCGATGGATCCAAAATATGTCGCTACAGTCGAGCTGACCAGCAGAGAGCTCTGTCGCGATGGATTGATGTATCGCTACCGGAATCAGGATGATTTCGGTCTGCCGAAATCGAGTTTCACCGTATGTTCATTCTGGATGGTCAAGGCCCTCTGGAGCATCGGTTGTCACCGGGAGGCCCACAGGATGTTTAAACGGCTTTTAACTTACTGTAATCATGTGGGGCTGCTCAGTGAGGATCTTGATTTTGAAACCAAAGAACTGCTGGGTAACTTTCCCCAGGGTTATTCACATCTGGCACTGATCGACTGTGCTTTGGCTCTCTGTGAGGGCAACTTCCAGGATGAATCCAAACTGGTTGACTTTATTAGAAATATCGAGAGAGTGGAGGTTTAAAATGGCCGGAACAATTATTGTGGCAAACCGGCTTCCGGTTAGCGTTGAGTTGAAAGATGAAGGCAAATTTGCCATTAAAGAGAGTATCGGAGGTTTGGCGACCGGTTTGAAATCGGTGCACGCCGAGAAGGACAGCTTTTGGATCGGATGGAGTGCCATCGATGCCGATGATCTGAACGCCGAACGGAAAACAGTGATCGATGAAACCCTGATCAAAAAACACCGCTGTCTGCCGATTTACCTCGACAAAGAGGAGATCGAGAACTTTTATTATGGTTACTGCAACAAAACGATCTGGCCGCTTTTTCACTATTTTCCTAACATGACCACCTGGGAACATGAGCACTGGGAATCCTATCTGCGTGTCAACCGGAAGTTCTACAAAGCCCTGGAAAAACATTTGAGACGCGATACCACTGTCTGGGTGCATGACTACCAGCTAATGCTGCTGCCGGGCATGATACGCGAAAGCCACCCGAATGTTAAAATCGGATTCTTTCTGCATATTCCCTTTCCCTCCTATGAAATATTCCGATTGTTGCCGATGCGCGAAGAGGTGTTGCACGGTATCCTGGGCGCCGATCTGATCGGTTTTCACACCTATGACTATGTGCGTCACTTTTTCAGCAGCACCCGTCGGCTGCTGGGTTATGAAAACTCTTTCGGTAAAATCAGCCTGGGCAACCGGCTCGCCAAGGTCGATGCGTTTCCGATGGGAATCGATTACGAACGCTACAACCGGGCGGGCAAGGTCGGCAAGATCAGAGAAAACACCCATAAACTGCTTGATGAAACCAGCGGCAAACAGATTGTGCTCTCGGTCGACCGACTTGATTACACCAAGGGCATCCCGCAAAGAATCAAGGCCTTTTCAAAGTTCCTCGAACTGAATCCGCAGTATGTCGAAAAGGTGCACCTGATTGTCATTGCGGCCCCCTCACGCGAGGAAGTGGATTACTATGCCGAGCTGAAACGTGAGGTGGAGGAGCTGGTCAGTGAAGTCAACGGACGACATGGCCGCATCGGCTGGATGCCGGTCTGGTTCTTCTATCAGAGTTTCTCGTTCACCGAACTCGCGGCACTTTACCGCGGCTCGGATGTCATGCTGGTAACTCCGCTGCGCGACGGGATGAATCTGGTGGTCAAAGAGTATATCGCTTGCCGCAAGGATCACCGCGGCGTTGTCATTCTCAGTGAAACCGCCGGCGCAAGTTCCGAACTCAGCGAGACCATCGCCGTGAATCCCAATGATATCAATGCGATTGCCGATGCCATCCGGGAGGCCCTTGAGATGCCGATCTATCAGCAGCTCCACCGCAATAAAATTCTGCATGAACGCCTCAAACGCTACACTGTCAAGCACTGGGCCAAAGATTTTTTGCACAAGCTGAGCGAAAACGCCTTCGGTGCCCTGCACACCAAAACCATCTGGATCCATAAAGAGAGCGGCATCGGCATCGTCAACAAATTCAAGTCCTCTAAAAAACGGCTGCTGATCCTCGATTACGACGGCACCCTTACACCGCTGCGTCAACTGCCTGAAATGGCCAGACCTTCCAAGGATCTGCTGCAACTGCTGCGCAGATTGGGACGGAATAAGAATACAACAGTGCTGATCTGCAGCGGACGCAGCCGGCAGGATATGCAGCAGTGGTTCGGCTCTCTGCCGGTTGACCTCTCCGCTGAACATGGCATCTGGATCCGTTCCGCCGGTGAAAAGTGGGTGCAGCATCTGGTGCTCAAAGATGACTGGAAGGCATTGATCAAACCTGTGATCGAGTCCTATGTCGACCGCACCCCGAAATCTTTCATCGAGGAAAAAACACTGGGCCTCGCCTGGCACTACCGCCGCTGCGAGCCGGATCAAGCCCATGTGCGCCTGAATGAACTGCGCGATACCCTGATGGAGTATATCCAGAACAGGAATCTCTGCCTGCTCGAAGGAAACAAGGTGCTGGAGGTGCGCGACGTCAACGCCAGCAAGGGCAATATTGTCAACCTCTGGCTTCAGAAACAACATTGGGATTTTGTGCTGTGCGCCGGCGATGACGTCACCGATGAGGAGATGTTTAAAGTCCTGCCATCCAAAGCATACTCGATCAAAGTGGGAACCGAATCCTCCGACGCCAGATACCACGTCAAGGATTGCGCTGCATTGCTAGAACTGCTCAACCACCTCTGAGTTAACACGTATGAATGTTTCATCTGATCACCTTGCCAAGGTGATTCAACATCTCTCCCGCGCCGGCACTCTCGGAGGCCTTCGGTGTCGGCGTGAATGATCTGCCGCTCAGTCTGATCCTCTCCTGGTATGAGCAGAAGGCGGTCGTTATTCTGCTGACACTGCTGCATCTCGGCATCAAGGGAATCCGTCTCGGCCCCACACTGCCGGCCTTCATCACTCCGGCTGTGCTCAAGGTACTGGTGGACAATTTCGAGATTGCCCCCGTCACTACCCCGGAAGAGGATCTGCAAGCGATACTCGGCTGATCCCGTCCGTAACGGAGTCGCAAGACAAGTATATTATATTGCTATCCTGTAAATCCTGTCCAAAACTCTTACCTTTGCGCCTTTGCGTCTTTGCGGGAAAACTCTCCCAACTCGCGCACTCGCGCATTTTCGCACTCGCGCACTTCCCCCTCCCCTTGCTCCCCGTGCCTCCGTGAGAAACCCCTTAATTTATCACCCTCCGTGCCTCCGTGAGAAGCCTTCCCCTCTCCCCAAAAATTTTCTCAAAATTTCTCTTTTTTCCTCTTGCAATCCCACTCCTGATATTCTAAATTAATATTGACGTAAAAAAGCAGGATTGTGTCCTGGGTGGGATATAATCCGTAAAAGCTAAAGTATGAGCTGAAATTAGGAGTACCGGAATCTCCTCAGAAAAGAGGATAAAAGGACGCGGCCATCCATCAGGCGTTAACCAATCGGTCGGTATTGAACGTGTGTCATTCTTTCGTTGTAAACTGGTTGTTCAATGACGGGTGATTTGCTGACGCGGAAATGGGAACCGGGTTTGATTCGCAGGCGGTGTTGCGCGGGACATTTTGGGTTATGTTCAGCGGAGTGCTCAGCGGGTTGATCGAGGGAAACAAAAAAAGTTCGTATTTTATGGAAATTGACAGTTGACGTACAATCTACCCTTCGGGTATTATTGGTACGTTTTGGAAAAGAACTCCAACAAAAGAAGGGCGATAAAGAGTTGAGATATTGAGTACTAATTGAAATTCATCATTCAGCACTCATCATTCATAATTCGCTATTGCGCTTCGGAGGAATTAGAAAATGAAAAAATTATTAACAGTATGCGCAGCCTGCTTGGTGGCCGGAATGGTCTCCGCTCAGGTTGAAAGTCAGAATATTGTTGGTTATCAGACAAAGACAGCTGATACCACGCTATCGATTATGGGCGTGAACTTTCAGGCAGTCGGCGGCGGCGAAATCGCCATCGTTGAT
>JAGYOL010000152.1 GCA_018399555.1 Kiritimatiellia bacterium
CCGTCTGCTTAGGCGGCGCGGGAGCACCGCCCTACGTAATAACACCGGCGATCCCGCGCAGCGGTATCCGGGCCCTACGCGTAGGGCCTATCAATCACCAACTGATCAACCGCACTGCCGGCTGGCAGTGCTCATGCCCATCGAATGGCCATGGCACCCCAGGTCAGGCCGGCTCCGAAGGCGTCGACAACCAGCAGATCGCCGCTTTTCACACGTCCCTCCTGAACTGCTTCACACAGCGCGATAGGTATTGTGGCGGCGGAGGTGTTGCCATACTTCTGAATGTTGATGTAAACCTTTTCAGGGGAGAGCTTGAGCCGTTTAGCAACGGCGTCAATAATCCTGATATTGGCCTGATGTGCTATCAGCAGGTCCACATCCTCGTTGGACAGTCCGGCCTTCTTCAGAACTGCCAGCGCAGCTTCGTTCATGCGGCGCACCGCATTCTTGAAAACCTCGTTGCCGGTCATCTGAATGGCACGCATCATGGGGGTTCCGTCAGGATTGGTGTATTTGCGGCTCCCGCTGTTCGGCATTACCAGCAGCTCCTGACAACTGCCGTCGCCGCCGAGTTCCATGGAAAGCACTCCTGTGCCTGTTTCCTCGGTGGCGGTAAAGACAGCCGCGCCGGCACCGTCACCAAATAGAATGCAGGTGTCACGGTCGTGCCAGTCAATCATGGCGGTGTTAACCTCCGAGGCGATGACGAGAATGTTCTTCATCAACCCGGATTTGATCATGCTCCAGGCTATTCCGGCACCGTAGATGAAACCGGTGCAGGCCGCCGCCACATCAACCACAGCGGCGTTCACCGCGCCCAGATTGTTCTGAACGATGCAGGCCACACTGGGATAAGCGGTGTCGCCGGTGGTGGTGCCGACAATTATAAAATCAATCTCCTCGGGTGTCAGGCCAGCCATTTCAATGGCGTCTTTTGCCGCAGCTGTGGCGAAGGTCGAGTTGTATTCATTCTCTTCGGCTACTCTGCGTTCCTTGATTCCGACCCTTTTGGAAATCCACTCGTCTGAAGTGTCAACCATCTTTTCAAGGTCAAAGTTCGTCAATCTCTTTTCAGGCACCGACATGCCTACACCGATAATTTTGGCTGATAAATTCTGCATAATTGTTCCTTGAATCCGTAGCAACGACCTATAACCCGAGCCACGATCTTTTTGTT
The DNA here is from genome assembly GCA_018399555.1 of Kiritimatiellia bacterium. GTDB lineage: Bacteria > Verrucomicrobiota > Kiritimatiellia > RFP12 > UBA1067 > M55B167. Next base: position 1,178 of record JAGYOL010000152.1, read on the forward strand.
TTAACGAGCACCATTATAATAAATCTGCCTTGCAACAACAACACCGCATTTGATCATATGCCATCCTGGAAATGCAGCCCGGATATTCGATCCGGTAAGTGTACTTTTGCAACGATTCGCAGATGTGCCGTCGGCACCCTTGCGGAGTGAACCGGAATTTGCTATAAATACACCCGACAAGCGCATTTATTCGTTGTGAATGATGCACTGAGGTAAAATTGAATATAGGAAAAATTTTTAAAACGCTGACATTTTGTCTCTGTATCGGCTTTTTGTGCCTGCCGGAGTTGGTGGCATCGGGAGCTGCGGTCAAACCTGCCGGAGATGAAAAACCTGCCGCGCTGGATCTGCTGGCCGCATGTGCGCGCATGATACCGCTTGAGCCGCTGGTTCTGAACGGTGAGCTGATTGTACGTAAACAGCGTGGCATTGAGTTGGCGCGTCATCCCTTCAAACTTATGACCGACTGGGGTGCCTCGCCACCCGCCGCCGAGTGCCTGCTGTTTGAAGAGGATGAGAAAACCGTTGCGGAGCGGGTCATGCTGATCCGTCCGGCAGATGTCGCCGCCGAGATAAAGGTGTTCAAGGGGCTCGACAAGAAGTCGCCCGCATCTGTTTCCATGGCCGGGCGTGTGCGGGGCAGTGATATGACGTGGATGGACCTCACCCTTGACTTTCTGTGGTGGAAGGATGTCCGTTTCGATAATGAACCGGAGGGCGATTGCCGCATCGGGCGCGCATGCCATATTCTGCTGGCCGCACCGCCGCAGAGTATTCCCGGTTGTTCCGCGCTGCGTATCTGGGTTGACAAACAGCTGAAGTGCATCATGCAGACCGAACAGCTCAACCATCAGGGTGAGTCCGTGCGCCGAATGTGGGTGCAACGAGTCAAAAAAATGGATGATCGCTGGATGATTCGCCACATGGAGATCGAATCGGTAGGAAGCGGTCATCGAACCAAGCTGTTGATTGATGATGTTGTTAGACCATGAGCTCGGTTCTTCCATTGATATATATTTCCGTCTCTTTGGCGCTGATTGTGCTTTCAGCCTTTTTTTCGGGCAGCGAAACCGTTCTGTTTTCGCTCTCGCCTGTTCAGGTTCAGCGTATCTGTTATAACAACCCCGGAGTCAGTAACCGGCTGACCTACTTTCTTAATGCGCCGGATAAGACCCTGTCAACATTGCTGATCGGCAATACCCTGACAAACTTCACGATCGCATCATTGGGTTATTTGATTATTGACCACTACATCGGCTACTACAGCGAATTGTTGAACATCATTGTAACAACTCTAATTCTGCTGCTGTGCTGCGAGGTTGCCCCCAAGCGTATCGGGTTGCATTACGCTGAACGGCTAACGCCCTATATCTGCAATTTCCTGGCAGTCTGGGTCTGGCTGTTGACCCCTTTCAGCAATATTATGTCCAGAGGGGCCTACCCCTTTAAAAAAATGCTGCGCAGAGAACGTGAGGCCCTCAATGACGAAGAGCTCCTCTCGTTTGTTGAAGCCGGCGAAGAGCAGGGCGCCCTGGATGAAGAGGAAGCCTTGATGGTTGACGGCATCATGCGCTTCTCTGATCTGCGTGCCGCCGACGTCATGACGCCGCGGGTTGATATGATCGGTATTGATATCGATACACCGTTGACAACCCAGCTGGAGGTTGCCCGCCGTGCGCGCTTTCGTAAAATGCCGGTTTATACCAGAAGCCCTGATAACATCAAAGGTTTTGTCAGTGTAACCAGGTTCCTGCTGGATCCCGATCCTGATATCCACAAGCTGATGACACCTCCGTTTTTTGTGCCGGAAAGCGCGCCTCTGGATAACATACTCGTTTCATTGCAGCAGGCCAATCGACGCATAGCCTGTGTGGTGGATGAGTACGGCGGCACCGCCGGTCTTATCACCCGCAGCGATATTCTTGAGATAATCAGCAAGCCGGTGCCCTCAGCCAACGAAACAGAGCACCCCGAGCTGCGCAGGCTGGGCGATGAGCTCTGGTTGATAGAGGGCAGTGTCAGCCTGGACGAAATCAACTATAAGCTCGAGCTTGAGCTGGAAGCAGAGGGGGCCGACCGTATCTCCGGCTGGGTGCTTTTACACGCCGGACGACTGCTTCAGGCCGGCGAAACAGTTGAAGCGCAGGGCTGCCGGGCTCTGGTGCGTCGGATCCGTAACAATCGCATCGAGTTGGTACAGCTTGAAATCGTTGAACGCCCCGAGGTGGATGATCTCGAAGATTTGTTGGACGCAGCGGATGAGGAGATCGAATCCGATGAAAATGACCAGGGAGCAAACGGATGAATGTTCAGCTCCATATAATCGGAATTCTGCTGGGGTTTATCGGGTCAGCCTTTTTCTCGGGACTTGAAATCGGTGTTTTTTCGGTGCGGCGGGCCCGTCTGCTGCACTATGTGCGTGACGGTCTGCGTGCCGCTCTTCAGCTCGAGCATTATCTGCGCAACTCGCAGCGTTTTCTAGGATCTATTCTGGTCGGCAATAACCTCTGTAATGTGCTGCTTTCCACGCTCTCGGCGGCACTGGCTAAAACCTTTTTCGCCGGAAACAGTTTTTTGCAAAGTTTCTGGGCACTGTTGATGGCGACCATGGTGTTGATCTTCTGCGAGTTTATTCCGAAAATGGTCTTTGAATCGCGTCCTTTACGCCGGACTCTGCCGCTGGTTTCGGTTTTTAGTTTAATCGATAAAGTGCTGAGCCCGGTGACCGACATGGTGCTTTTCTGTACCCAGTGGGTTATTCCGAAAACCAGCCGGAAGAGTGAATCGCGGTTTGTGATCACCCGTGAATTTCTGCATGACGTCGTGACCGACAGAGAACGCGGGGCCCAGATAACCGCGATTGAACGCCTTATGATTAAACGCGTGCTGGCATTGCAGTCACTCACTGCTCTTCAGATTATGACTCCGCTTCCCAAAGTGAGCAGAGTTTCGGAAAAGACCGCTCTGCAGAAGTGTTACGAAGTTGTGCGTCACTCCGGTCATGTCCGTCTTCCCGTCTTCAGCGAAGACGGCTCAAGATGTGTCGGAGTTCTGCACGCGCTGGATGTACTCTCTTTTATGCCTGATCCGGTGGCAACTCCGGCTTCAGCATATGTGCAACCACCCTGTTATGTGCCGTGCAACATGCGTGCGGATGACCTGCTGCCGCTGATGCGTCGTAACCGCCAGCCAATGGTGTTTGTGCGCAGCCGACAGGGACGCGTGGCCGGCATTGTGACCGAAGCCGATATCCTGAACCGGCTGACCGTAAACCTGGTGGTTGGCTGAGATTAACCTTTTTTAGGTTTGTTCAGGAGCACTGATATGGTAAATTATCAGAACATTTGGAATTCGAATTGTCTGATCGGCAGGTTTTTTAATCGTCATACTTAGGAGTAAAGATGAATAAAGGGATTTTTATTTTAACGGCAGCTGTAACCTCAGTTTTCTGCGGGTGTGATGAGTCCGCAGGGGGTAAATCATCCTGCTCCACCTGTTGCGGAAGAGAGGCTTACGTGAAACTGGTGACAATCGATCCCGGACACTTTCACGCCGCTCTGGTGCAAAAGAAAATGTACCCTGAAGTGGATGAAACCGTTCATGTCTATGCTCCGGCCGGCAATGATATCGAAATGCATATGTCGCTGGTCAACAGCTTTAACGAACGTGCAAATTCTCCGACCTCCTGGCGTAATGTGGTTTATACCGGCGAAGATTTCCTTGAGAAAGCGGTCGCTGATAAAAAAGGCAATGTGGTGGTGCTGGCCGGCAATAACGCAGCCAAAATTGATTATATCCTGAAGTGCGTAGAAAACGGCTACAATGTACTCGCCGACAAGCCGATGGTGATAAATCCGGAGGGGTATGAGAAACTCAGGCAGGCATTCAGAATCGCCGAAGAGAACGGCGTGCTGCTTTATGATATTATGACCGAACGCTATGAAATCTCCACGGTTCTACAGCGCGAACTTTCGCGTATGCCGGCTGTTTATGGCGAACAGGATAAAGGTACACCGGAAGACCCCTCCGTAACTAAAGAGAGTGTGCACCACTTCTGTAAACTGGTGGCTGGTAAACCGCTGCGCCGCCCGCCATGGTTCTATGACGCCTCCGTGCAGGGCGATGCAATCGTGGATGTCAACACCCATCTGGTCGATATGATTCAGTGGGAGCTCTTTCCCGGAGTCACCCTCTCCCCCTCGGATATTCAGGTTGTGCAGGCCAGGACATGGGATACACCCATGACAATAACCCAGTTCGAAGAGTCCACCGGGCTCAAAGAATTTCCAGATACACTCACTAAGTTTGTCAAAGACGGTAAATTGATGACCAAAGCCAACGGAGCCTTCACCTATCGCATCAAGGGGGTCTATGCAAAGGCTTCCGTTCTGTGGAATGTCAAAGCACCCGAAGGGGCCGCAGATACACACTACTCACTGATGCGCGGAACAAAAAGTTCACTGATTATCCGTCAGGGTGCTGAGCAGAATTATAAGACCGCCCTCTATGTCGAGCCGCGTGAAAACGCCGATGTCGCCGCTATCGGGCAGGCACTGACTGCCGCACTTGCCGGGCTGCAACATAAATATCCCGGCATCTCACCGAAAAAAACCGAAAAAGGCTGGCAAGTTGTCATACCCCCGGCTCTGAAGGTCGGCCACGAGGCCCATTTTGGTCAGGTCACTGAGAAATATCTTGGTTTCCTGAAAGAAGGCCGGATGCCTGAATGGGAGGTTCCGAATATGCTGGTTAAATACCATACCCTTATGGAAGCCTATAAGATGAGCCGCTAGACTGGCTGCCAGAACTACACCCTGTGTTGCATGCGCCAGATGTTGTGCTGTTATGGTTTTGCACAAATTCGTGACGCAACTCTTTCAGGGAGATAGTCCCAAATTGCTGAGCGGCGGAGTTTGAGTCTCCACTCCGCATAACAATCACTCCGGGTTATAACCGGAGGCTTGGGCCCACGAATGACAGCGTGTGCGCGAGGTCTTTTATGGGGCGGTTAAATAACAAGATGGGTTTTGGGGGATTCGACCTTCCGACGGAGGTGTAATGGATGACAAGCCGCTTGACAGCCGCAGCTACACGATCGATTGGTCAACAGCCGTTTAGTCGCTATTCAATCAACTTCTGCCAAAAAAAACAAGAAAATGAGCGACCTGTTTACATAAGTTG
>JAGYOL010000153.1 GCA_018399555.1 Kiritimatiellia bacterium
TGTTGGTCCACAGATCAGAATCATTAAGATCAAGATCGGTCGACTGCACCATGATTCCCATCATGCGCGACTGAATTCTGTTGGGGTTGACCGGATCACGCACCGCGCCACAGAGAATGCGGTAATCCGTACCGGCAACCGGCGCGTCAACCCAGTCGGGCTCTTCAATACTTTCACCGCAGAAATCGCCACTGGTGATATCCCGCCAATCATTTTTGGCGAACTGCGACCAGGTGCCCCAATCGAGATCACTGCGGGAGGCGATGCCGACTGCCTGATGCAGCAGATACTCCGCCAGCATCGACTGTTTCAGATCGGCCTGACCCTGGGTGCTTTCGCGCAGACCGAGCGGGTAGAGCGCAATCATGCCCAGGATACCCACCGACATCACGAAAACCGCCATATTGACCTCCATCAGGGAGAAGCCAGCACTTTTCACTCTTTTAAAAAATTTCAGCATAATCATATCTCCACTGTTGCCGCCGGGAACCTACCAATTATTGTTGTAATTGATCTTGCCCTCGGAGGTTACCCGCACCGTCACACTGCGGTTCGGCGGCCGGGTTTCTCTGATCCTGATTGAGCCGGAGCTGAACTCAGCGCGTCCGTTGGGCAGGAAGGTGATATATTCGAAGGCGTCCTCGTTGTCGTTCAAACTGGCGAACTCGAAACCGCGCGGCAGATTCTGAGATGGCGATGCCTCTATACCATAAGCATTTCCGAGCTGCCAGTTGGCAGAGTTCTGGGCGGCACTGGTATTCATTTCGAGCGCATAGTTGTTCAGCGAAAGTTTTACTCTTGGACCAGACTCAATATGATAGTCCGGGGGCGGTTGCTTATCGTAGGTGGTGAAACTGATAACCGGACGCTCTTTAGCCAGCGGATAAACATAGCAGGAACCGCCGGATGTCAGATTATAAAGTTTAATGCCGCCGGCCTGGCTTGAAAAATCCTGATATCTTTCCGGGTCACCGGCGGCCCTTTCCAGACCGAATATAGTGTCGAGGGCGGTAAACTCATCAACCAGCAAGCTCCCCGACACATAGGTTATGCGCCCCATCTCCTTGCAGACCACATAGGAGGGTCGGACCAGCAGTTGACCGTCCTCATCCACGCCGGAGACCTCGTTGAAAAGCACCACGCTGAAACGCGCATTATCCATGGCGGCCCGCTGGCGCGCCACAATAAGCGAACTGGCAAAGTGTTTGACAGCACTGCGGCGCGCCATCCCGCGCACGGCGGAGAAGTAACTGGTCACACCGACGGTGGTCAGCAGTGCCATGATTGACATCACTGCCAGCAATTCCAGCATGGAGAAACCGCTTTTTCTGTTCAATCCAGCTATTCTCATTCAAAAAATCTCCTCTGCAAAATTGTACCTCCGACCTCAATAAATGCGGATTCGTCTTGAGTTCCGCATCAGATTCTGCTTCGCTTGGACGGTCAAAGCGGCACTGTCAATTAGTGGTAACCTTGACGGTATCGGTCATGGAGTTATAGGTCACATTAAAAAACCTGAAGTGATCGGTGTTCTTGGGATCGGGGTAGCCGATCGCAATCGGCCGCTGGTTCTGCTCGAGGGCCTGTTTAACGGTCATGCGGCGTCCGTTGACCATAGTAAGCAATCCTGAGGTATCGCCCAGCAGCGTTATGCGCTGGTCAAGCATCTCTTCGAACACAACCGCATTTCTGTCGCCTGCAGCGCGAAAGATGGTGCGGTCCCTGTTGTCACGTTCCAGGTCGGAGAGGCGGAAGGGCCACTCATTTTTCTGAGCACGGTAGTTGTTCAGTGCCGCTTCCAGCACACCGATGGTGGCATTGATGCGTTTCTGTCGAATGGCACGGATCGATTTGATCGCACCGCCGGTGGCCAGCGAGGCGATGATAGCCATCACCGCCACCACCACCAGCATCTCAAGAATGGTGAATCCTTTTTTATTATTAAATTTCTTCATTTGCTACCTTTTAAATTTTATCCGTCCTATGCCGTTTGCATAGGCGTCGGGTCTATCTGTGGGGCCGGTGACCTAACCGGCCATTCTACGTCGGGTGGGGGTCACCCGCCCTACAGTTCTCTCCGTGTTAAACTTCCAACTCTTCCCCATGCCCTATGCCCTATGCCTTCCCTCTCCAGCTCCCTGGTTCTTCTACTGATCGGAGAGCACCTTGGCGTGCTCCCAGCTGATCAGATCATCGTAGGGGTAGCGTCCTCTCGCCTTGGGATTGGAGCTGCTGAAATCATCCTGTCCATCGGGACCGCGCGACCAGACAATAACATTGCCGCGGATGCGCAGACCCATCGGGGAGCCCTCTCCGGCATCGACATAACCGTCGTAATTGGTATCGAGCCGAAACTGGATCCGGTGCTCGCGGATTTGTATGCCATCCTCGCCGCTCTGAGTCGCACTTGAAATATTCGGGTTACGACGCAGTGACTGACGTCCCCACTCATCGAGCAATCCGAAGCGGTCGAGTGAGGTGCTGTTAATAACGTCATCGGGCACCACGACATCCAGCAGCTTGTTTTTATTGAGCAGGCTGCTCACATCAGCATCGGTTTCCAGCCTTTCGATCAGAGTATCGTGCCATTCGCGCTCGCTCTGCAGATAGAGATTCAGTGCCACCTTGACATCATCAACCATACGCTGCGCCCGCGTACGTTCGGCGACTCTTTTCATATGGCCGGCACCCGAGACCAGAGCCGTAGCCAGAATGGCTATAATGCCGATAATCACGAGCATCTCAACCAGGGTGAACCCGGCGCGTTTTTGCTCTCTGATTTTAGTTTTTTTCAAAATTTTTCTCCTTGCGGCTCCTACTGCTGGTCGAAGCCGACGATATCATCCTTGATCCACTCGGCCACCTGTCTGCGATCGGAGGTTGAGAGCGAATCCAGCGGAATCCAGGGCGGGAAGGTGTTGCCGTCCGGTCCGGCGGACCAGAGCCGGTAACTCTGATAGGGCGGAGCCGAATAGTAGTAGAGGTCGCGGTGCCAGGCGTCCTTCAAGGTTGAGCAGTATAGCACGGTAGCCGAACCTCCGCCCCGGCTGTAGGGACCGCGGAAGGGGTGGTGATGGTCGATCTGCTGATCGGCCTCGCTCAACCGGCCTCTCAGAACGCCGTCCAGATCGGGATCGGTCATACGGTCATTACTGGCCAGATTGATGTTGAAGATCGTAGGCCCGTAACCGGCGATCTGTCCTTCGAGGTTGGGTAGCCACTTGGCTGCCTCGCGGTTCTCCATCTGGCGCTGACTGCGCAGCACCTTGCGCAGATCGGTTGTGCTGCCGCCGGTGGTGACCTGCGAAGTTTTATTGTTATGCTTCCACTGCGCACTTCGGAAAAAACCATCGATCGGATGTTCGCTGGAAAAGGATCTGTTCTCTTTGGGCAGGCCCAGCGTTTCGATACGCGGCAGCAGAAAGGAGACCAAGCCGAATTTGAACATCTGCACCTCCGACCACGAAAAATCTCTGATAGTGGCGGCATTGTTGAAGGTCTGGTTGGCACCCATCACACCTGCGGCACTGAATATCATATTGACATCCGAGTCGACCGTCTGCGGATAGGGATATTCAAAAGAAACCGGCTGGGCCCGGCAGGCCATCCGGCAGGCTTTGGCATTCAGCGAGCTGCCGTCGATCTCACCCTCACCTTCAAAATCGCTGTTGATGGAGCCGAACGGATTTGTCGTTCCGTGCAGTTCAACCGGCGGATATGTACCGTAGGCGGCGTAGAAGCCGGATATGGCATTCTGCACCTTCTGAATGCGTGACTGCGTTTTCGAGACATCCGCATTCTTGGCGACAACACTCATAAGCATGAAAACGCCGGACATCAGGATGCCGATGATCACGAGCACGATCATCAGTTCCATCAGAGTGAAACCCCGATCGCATCTGTAACTTTTCATATCGCTACTCATAAAAAACCTCTTTCCACTTCCCACTTCCCACTTCCTACATACCTCGAACCTTCTCTCTGTACTACTATCCATCATTTTCGTGTTTTTTATGTATGTTTTTATCTCTCACAGAGTCACAGAGCTCTCAGAGGTTTTGCTCTCTATGTTCTCCGTGACTCTGTGAGAGATAATTTCTGAAGCAGTAATATCCTGTTAAAAAACAGTTTGGTTGCCTGCCTGTGCGTAGCACCTGTCTGCCTGACAGGCAGGCGCAGACAGGCGGCTATGCTGCGCTACGATCTCTGCGAATCTGTGATAGGCCTTCTCTCATAACACACAAAACGCGCAGCGTTTTTACCTAAAAACAGCGTAAGTTGTTTTTAGTCGAGGTAATGGAAATAGAGAATCTCGTGTTCGTGGAAGCTGTTGTTGTTCACTGTTCCCGGCTCCGTGGAGACTGCACCGTTGGCTGCGCGATTGAAGCCGGCGGGATAGGGGTTCCGCCACACCAGGGCCACAGCCTTTCCGCCGGCGGTTGAGCGCGCACGGGAACCGAACGACGCGGCGGTGGTCTCAGCACTGATGAAGTAGAGAAAGAGCTGCTGACTGTCGGAGAAGGAATCCAGGCTGAAAGCGTAGAGCATCTTGCGATCCACCTCATGCAGATCAACCCCGACAGACTGGCCGAAGATTGTGTCGCGTTGCGGATGGTACCACTCGAAAAGATTGTGTTCAAAGTAGAGATCGCGCAAATTGCAGCCGAACTTCTTTTTGATGTCTTTGTCGACCGAAGGAGGATTCTGAATCACACTTTCCAGTTTCTGTTGCCAGGCTTCGACAATTTTCGTCCAGTTGCCGCGGTAATAATTATCCTCGGTGAAATTATTTTCCCGCAGCGGGGGGTCGGTTTCTTCAGCTATAATATCCTGGTTGTTGCGATAAGCGACATAATAATCCAGCGGGACATTTTCCATGGCCGCTCTGAGCACATTAGGTATATCGGAGAGCGGATTTATGCGGGTGCCCAGCATATCGTCGTTAGCATCGGCTGCATAGAAATAATCATAAATCTTATCGGCCTCCAGCGAATCATGATCATAGAGGCGTATCGTCCGGAACATTGCATCCCGGTCGGTACATTGGTTGTAACTGGTCTGAGATGTGAAATCAACCGGAGCGGGTGACATCAGGCCATACTGATAAGGTCGGATAAAGAAGCCCAGTTCACCCGGCGACTGCAGCATCCCGGCATTGGAGACCGACATGAAGATATCGCCGTCACGTCCGGTACCGTCGGCCAGCATATCCAGGGTGGACTGATTGGGCGCCTGCTGCGCATCGGTGCTCTGAATCCAGTTGGAGACCTTCCAGTTGAAACGCGGGTCTGGTGTTTCCAGACCGACCCAGCTCAAAGTCAGGATCACACTATCATTGAATGCGGCACCGAGCGGTCCGGTCTGGGTGGTTTCAAAATACGGTTTATGCAGGGTGCCGACAAAACGGCTCATGGGATCGGGCGGGATCCCGCCATTCATTGAACCGGTAATATTCGGGACCAGGTCAACATAGCGTCCATTTGTGTCCTTGACCCCGATGTGTCCTACAACGAGGGTGACCATAATGTTCTCGCCATCGATGAAGCCTGATGCCGGATTAACACCGTTGACATCATCCCAGATCATCACTTCGGGAGAGCCGATCATTGTCGGCTGCAGTTCAAGGGGGATCAGCCGGTAAGGCTCATCCGCCTGCACTCCACCGCTTCGGATATTATCGAAGCCAGCGGGAATATTCTTCGCTCCGTTCAGGCGCACGTAATAGTTCTGCTGCTCGTTGGGAAGGGCACCACCAAGCAGAGATTGCTTTCTTTTGGAAACAGAGTGAACCCGCAGGTATATCTCAACCTCAACCGAGTAATCCGAGCTCAGATTGGCCTGGGTATCGGTCTGCAGAAAGGGATAAACAACCTTGACTTTAAAGGGAACCGGAACCGGAATTTTGCCGGGTAACAGAAAAATTGCCTCATCGTCATTGCCGTCGCCATCGATATCAGGCACAACGCGCTTTTCAAAAAGCTGGAACCCCGGCACCATCACCGACATCTGGCAGATCATCGGGGCAATCTCCATCGAGGGATAGTCGTAGCTTTTAGGCACATGATCATCATCCAGATAATCCGCCATCATGCGTGCGAAGGCGGTACGATAATCACCATTCCCGTCGTAATTGTGAATTGCCCGCTCAAAGATTGTAAAAAAGTTGCCGTCAACTGTCGGATTGTTCTGGGATATGTCGGCGACCGGCGGAAATTCCAGAATGTTGAGCGCATCCTCCTCATGGG
>JAGYOL010000154.1 GCA_018399555.1 Kiritimatiellia bacterium
AGAGCTCTGTGACTTGTATAATAAACCCCGATTGTTTAGAAGTCGAGCGGAGAGCCTTTTTTAGCTCCCTAGCGCGACTTATGAACATGAGGGGATGAAAATTTCTTTTGTTAACTGGCTTACGCTTTTAACACAGTCTCAGTTTGGTTACCTGCCTGTATGTACGTGTACGCACCTATCTGCCTGACAGGCATGCGCAGACAGGCGGCCCGCTGTTTTAATCAAGGTATTTCAGTAGATTTTCTCTGGCGTGAAGGTAAGCGGCAGGATGGTCGGCATAGCGGGATTGTTTGATGTCATTGCTGTTATCCAACACTAAATTTGCAATAATTGAGGTGGATATGTGTTTGGCTTGTATTGGATTTTTTTGCTGGAGTAATTTCAACAGGGCGAAATCTTCGAGCCCTTGATGAAAAGCGACCATCCGCATTGAGGATACCAACCCCTCGTGTGTCGGATAAAAGAGCCAGTTGTCACCAGGCGGATGTCCGGGGGTGGTTGAGCCGTTGGGCAGCGGACCGATACTGGCGGAGTATGGGTTCGCACCGCGATATGCGTTGGCTGCCCAATGCAGAATACCCCGGGAGCGACAGTAGTGCGCTACCCAGGGCAGTGAACGTGCGCGCCACAGATGGGTGTCGAGGTGGGTGTTCGGCCAGGGCGGCGCCGGAGTGCAGGCGTAATAGATCCAGTTCAGATGACCGGCTACATAGCGTTGTTCGATCAGATCAGGCCATTGCCGTGAATAAACTTTACCGAACCACCAGACGGGAATGTCAACCACCTTGGCATATTCACTAAAACTGCGTCCGAGTGCTTCGGCGATTTGTATATTCGGCATTGAGTTCCTTAGAATTCCGGCCATTTTGCGATAGTGTTCCAGATTGTTTTCACGTGGTTCATCCAGCAGGTTCTGATAGTAGCAGTTGCGGATATCGAGTTCATCGAGGCAGACGTATAGTGCGCGATAGAAGGCGGGTAAAAAAATATTGTGATAGTTTTCGGAGGAGAGATTGAGCGGAATAGTTTTGTTTTGGACGGGATCAAAACCGAAGACATTGTTATGCTGACTGAGATGACTGCCGAGAAAACCGGTGAATCCAATTGATTTAAAGGTGCGCACCCAATGGCGGAAGCGAGTGAAGTCAAAGCTCCATTGAAGGTTGTCGGCTGGATTGATGCTTGTTGTTATCAGCGGTTGCTGTGAGTGGATCAGCGGGGTGAAAATTATTGTGTCGCCAAAGTCGTGCAGCGTGCTGCCGGATGCGGCAAGCAGTTGCCAGTGTTGCTCGCTCCACCATGGCGGAGGGTGAGCGTCGGTTAAATTTTCGGGGGCATGCCAGAACCAGTGGACAACATCAGGGAATTTTTCGCGCGGCAGTCTGGTGTTATGCACTGCGAGATTGAATTCGGGAGATGTGAATACTTTTCCATTCAAAGTGGCGCGCAGCGCTCCCTGATAGTTGCCGGGCTTTGCCTCGGAATCAATTTCGATTCGCATCAGCGCCGCATACACCCGTTTGTTGTCGAGGGGGATTACTGCTTGATCGGTCAGCGATTCATAGAGTTCAAAAGGTGCGGTGCGCACAACATGTTCGAGAATTGAGGATGGCGGTTTCAATCCGGCACGGGAGCGTGCGCAGCCGTTGTAATTGGCCTCGACGTTTACTTTGCGTAAAGCATGGATACGGCACTCAGATTTAAGTGAATTTTTGTTTTTGTCGCAAATGCCATCTGTCTTCAGAGTGATGTTTCCGTTGGTCAGAGATGTCTGAAGTGCGAATTGAATCCAGGCTCTTCCGCCGCGTGGCGCGTGTATAGTAACGGGCTTGGATTCCAGCGGCAACTGATCGGTGAAAATACGCTCCATCGAATCGTGCGTGCTGATTTTAAGCTGAGTGCCTTTGGGCAGAGCTGACAGAAACTTTGTCGGTTGCAGGGCGCCGCTGCTGAATCTGATTTCATCAAGCACTCCGATCCAGCGGTATGTGTCGAGTGTCGGCTGTGCGACAGTGCCGCCGATGTTTGCGCCGACTGCGAAGCGCTTTGGATATGTTGCATCGTCCCCCAGATCACCGAGACCCGGAGCTTCACCCGTGGGAACACCGTCGATATAAAGGCGCAAAGTTCCGCTCTCTCCGACAGACGGTTCCCAAATGGCGGCTAGGTGGTGTGCTTTGCCGTCATCATAGCGCTGTTCGCTGATTACCTGAGTTGTTTTGTCGCTGTTTGCTGTCGCAAAGAATCTTATCTTGCCGTTGATCATAATGACGCGCCATCCGTGGTATTGCGAGAGCGAGCTGCGTGTGCCGCCAATAACCTGATAGGTGCTTTGAGTGCCGATTGCGTCATTCTGAAAGAACGCTTCGAATGTCCAGGGTTTGTCACGCATGTCGAAGATGTGATCATACATGCGCCGCATACCTGCCGGATTGCGTCCGCCTGCGCTGTTGTGATCGGGTGCTGATCCATCGATAAATATCGGCAGTGCCGCTTGGTTGACGATCGGCATCACAGGGGGAGCAGCGGTGTTGGCAACATGCAGATCAAGATGATAAATCCCTGTGGCATCCAGCAGATGGGGCGGGTTTGAATTTTCATCGAGCTGCCAGCAGGCGATTGTTGACGGTGGTTCAAGCTCCGGTAGCGTCGGCAGGGCGCGCTGATACATGGTGTCAGCCAGCAGAGTTCCCAGCCCGGTCTGACCTGGAGTATTAAAATGCACATTGTCAGTATGCACACCCAGTCCTTCGGTGAAAACGGTGTAAACGCCGGGAATCGCGCCCGGCTTGCCGGAGTTCTGATCGGCATCTGTCAGCGCCGCACGCACTGAGGCAGAGCCGAGGCGGGTCTGGTAGGGAAGAATCCGGGCACAGACAATCGGCAGTGTCGGCTTGTTGAATTGTTCACGCACCCGATTTGCGAAACGGGCGAAATTAGCTGCATAAGCTGCGCCTGCGGTGACGCTGGTGGAGTCGGCTTCACCTTGCACCCAGAGCATTCCGGCCAGTTCGGCACTGTCGCCGCGTTGCTCCAGCAGAGCGAGGGCGTTGGTCACACACCGCACGAAAGTACGGTACTCCTTGCCGAAGGCAAGGGTATCGCTGTTGTTATTTCCGGGATGCCAGCTTGTGGTTTCATAGTTGAGCTGTTCGGTGGTCAGTTTTGTGCCGCCGCGCGCATGTTTTATCAGAGCGATCTTCTTGTCGGGAAAGTAGTGCTGCATTTTAAATGCAAACGCAAGCTCCGGGCCGAATTTATCGGACCCCGCGCCGGCGGGCTTCAGCGGGTTCCACTGATCCGGCGGAAGCGCGGAGCGGACAGAGGGGGAGTGATAGAGTTGAGCATCTGATTGAATGAGCAGATTGGCCGGCGCCTGATTGGTGTAACCGACTCCCTCCATATTCGATTGTCCCGCCAGAATAAAAACCCGGTATTCCTCCGAATAGGCTTTTGTTGTCGTAAAAATGAGCAGAGTTGCTGTTGTTGTCAGCCATCGTCGAATATAGCCGGAAGTACCGGATGTAGTCCGTGGCGGCGGTTGCTGCGAGTCAGTGTTTTTCATAATGTTCAGCGGATCAGCAGTGCTGTTCCGGTGGGATTAGAGGTCAATGTGATGTCCACTGCACTGGAACGTTCGCCGTCCGTAGCGGTCAGACGCAGTGTGTAGGTGCCGCTTCTTGTAACTGTTATACTGCTGTTTGGTGATGTGCTGTCCGAAAAATCGATGTTTGCCGCATTGCCGGTGACAACCGACCAGGTGGTGGTAAGCGTTCCGCCGAGCGGTCGGGCGTCATCGAAGACCTTAACCGTTGACTCCGCTGTGCTTCCCGCCGGGATCGCCAACTCGGACGGGGCCTCGATGATCGGGGCGTGGTTGTTGTCCGGATCAACCGCCAGCAACCGGATTTCCTCTTCGCTGAGCAATCGGTCATAAACGCGCATATCATCGAATACACCGTCGAAATTGCGTCCCCAGGGATTGCCGCCAATATAAAAATTGCCGGTTGTGAAGGCCTTGGAACCGTCGAAAGCACTGGTAAGCGCCGAAGAACCGGTTGCGACGCCGTTGATGTAAAAGCCCTGGGTTTTACCGGCTACCGCGCTGGGACGACGATCATACAGTACCGTCAGGTGAATCCATTGATCGCGGTCGTCTTCAAGCGAGTAACTCTGCTGACGCCAGGAGAAATCCTTTGTGTCGGACAGATTTTTTGTGGCCAGGTAGACATGATCCGGCGAGAAATACATATAGAAACGCGAGTTGCCGTAATCGAAAATTCGTTTACCGATATTGTTTGTGTAGGCTGCATCGTAGTACATCCAGAGCGAGAAGGTGAAACACTCCGCATTGGTGAAAATTGTATCGGCCAGTGCGTAGGAGTTCGGAGCGGGGAAGCGCATACCGTACCCGGTTTTGGCCGGTTGTAGCACCGCCTGATTAACCAATGCCAGGTTGTTGTCGCCTGCCGAATCGGAGGTTTCCGACATATCCGGGTTTTCATCCATCTGCCACCAGTGTATCAGACCGTCGTTGAGATCACCGGCAGGCAGATTGACGGTGACGGTGACATCGCTAGAGTCCGTTTTGTCGCCGTCATCGGCAGTCAGGCTCAGCACATAGACGCCGTTGGTGGTGAACCAGGCGGTTGTCGCTGCTGCGAATGGCTCATCAAAGAACACTCCGCCCGGTCCGCTGACCTTGCGCCAGCGTAGTTGCAGGCTTCCAGGGTTGCCGTCGTCCGTAACATCCGCCGCGATCTGCGCACCGCCGCCGAGCACACTTGAGAGTGAGCCGACAATCGGGGTGACAAGCGGTGCCTGATTGCCCGTTGCGGCACTGTCGTCCCGGGTTACACTGACTAGGTTCGACACAATGCCGAGTTCACTGACAGCAGTCAAACGGAAAGTATACTCTCCTTCCTGTGGCAGCGTTACCCTTGTGGAGGCTAGCCATGGATGTTCAAATACGGGAGATGCACCCGCCGGTGCGCTGACAGTGCTCCATTCGGTTGCAGCCGCAATTGCCGCACTGAATGAATGTGAGCTGGCGATGGAGCCTTGCAGTGTTGTTTGGTCGCGGCAGCACTGCTGATTCATGCCAGCGTCTACGCTGACAGGCGAGTTGTAATAGAGCTCGAGTATGTCCTGATCGGAAAGAGCTTGATTGTAGATACGAACATCATCCATTGCACCGTCGAACCCGCGTGTGCCGTTGCCGTCTGTAGAATTGTTGCCGAGATAGATATTGCCACCACCGATTGTCTCTGATGAGTGGGCTATCTGAGGTTGCGGGCCGCCGCAACGTATCCCGTTCATGTAAAAGGTCGGCTGGGCTACCCACTCGCTCTCATTTGTGTATATGCGGCGATAGACCACCGCCGCATGTGTCCAAAAATTTGTCTGAACAATGAATGGATCCGTTCCGTAGGAGAGCCAGTCCGCCCGCACACTGCCGCTGAATCCCAGACTGAAACGCCCGGGCTGATCGGTGCGGAACTGATAGTATAATCGGCTGAGCTGAAATATCTTCGGGTAAGAGTTGACAAATGAATTCGGTTTGACCCATGCAACCAGAGTGAAGTTTGTCAGCGAGGTGTTGGATGTGAAACGTGCCCAGCCGTCGCCGCTGCCGTCGAAAAGAGCACAGTTGTTGAATTTGCCGGATACCATGCTGACACCGCTGCCGACAGTCGCATGACGCTCGTGGCCGGAAGAGTCGGCCAGCACACCGGCACCGGGAGCTTCATCCATTTTCCACCAGCCGATTAAGCGCTCGGATACAGGTTCAGCAGCACATCGCACTAAACCACCGAAGCAACACAGAAGAATCATTGATGTGACTTTTGCCGCTTCCATAACCACTCTCCTTAACAGATTTTTATATGCTAACCACCTATTCAAATTGAATACAATCCATTCAATTTTTTCCATTATGATATATCTTAAAGCGTAAAGTCAACCATAAAAAAGGGATTAAAAAGCGCTATCTTTTATTTTGATATATCAAATAAAGTTTTTAGTTGGCATTCGAAAGTTGAACACCCAAACGTCTTGCGAAGCGCCGTTGATGTTTTTTGAGCAACGTGCCAAGTTTGGCGAAACAGAAAAGTCAGGCAAAAAGGCAGAGTAACAGGATGAATTTTTTGCAAAAAACCAGAGTTCAAAACAAAACATCAAAAAATATACTAAGATTCTGCTTTCTGATCGTATATACTCACCA
>JAGYOL010000155.1 GCA_018399555.1 Kiritimatiellia bacterium
CAATCTGCCGATAAATTCACTTGGATGAGACCAATTTTTCAGTTGAGGTAGGGTCGCTAATGTGATATACTTACACGACTTTTTTCAAGGGCCCATAGCTCAGTTGGTCAGAGCTGAGGACTCATAATCCTTAGGTCGCTGGTTCGAGTCCAGCTGGGCCCACCATTTTAGTTAATTTTACGGTTGATTCTAAGCGTAGTTATGGTACAGTCATGACTCTTTGTTGATAAGAGGTGGCAGAGTGCGAAGAGGAGATTTTAAAAGATGAGTCAGCACAGCAGTTTAAAAGGTTCGGGTAAGATTACCGCCAAACGTAATGTTCTCAAGCGTTACGAGCGGATCAATCATCTCAAGAAGATGGGTTTATGGAAAGACGGCGACCGTGGTCTGGGTTTGCGCAAGACCAAAGTTGAGGATTAAAACTCTCTTCAACCGGATTGTATTTTTCAAGGGTGAGTTTCGGATGACGGAACGCACCCTTTTTGTTTTGTTTTTTCCGAAAAATCCGGGGTGACAGGCACCGTGAAATATCATCCGTATCCCTTTTGCTGTTTACTTCACTACGGTTTTCT
This sequence comes from Kiritimatiellia bacterium, assembly GCA_018399555.1. Taxonomy (GTDB): domain Bacteria; phylum Verrucomicrobiota; class Kiritimatiellia; order RFP12; family UBA1067; genus M55B167. Next base: position 573 of record JAGYOL010000155.1, read on the forward strand.
GTTACAAACTTTCGCATGTGCAGTTGGTCTCCATAAACCGGATTGACACGGCTTTCTTATGGTCGTGCTTTCCGGTTTCTGTGTTTTAGGCAACTATCGGTTTCAGAGATTTCTAACAGGGACAGACAATGGGTGGTTTTTTTGGTGTAGTCTCCAAAGGTGAGTGTGTTCAGGATCTTTTTTACGGAACGGATTATCATTCACATCTGGGAACAATGCGTGGCGGTATGGCCTCCGCAACACGGGGTCAAGAGGGCTTCGACAGGTATATTCATGATATCCGCACAACGCAGTTCCGCTCCAAATTCGAAGTGGATGTGCAGCGGATGGCCGGCAATTACGGCATCGGGGTCATCAGCGACTTTGACGATCAACCGTTGCTGATTGTATCTCATCTGGGTGTTTACGCTATTGTGACGGTCGGACGAATTAACAATATCGAGGAGCTGAAGCGGCGTGCGTTTGAAGAGGGACGCCGCCATTTCACGGGAGTGACCGCGGGTGATGTCAGCCCGACCGAATTGATGGCTTCGCTGATCAACAAGAAAGAGAGCTTTGTGGAGGGCATACGCTATGCTCAGGAACAGATCGACGGCTCCTGTTCGTTGCTGATCCTGACTAAAGACGGGGTTTATGCGGCCCGGGACAGGCTCGGGCGCACGCCGATTGTGCTTGGAAGCAAACAGCATGCCTTTGCGGTCACCATGGAGAGTTGTGCTTTCTTTAATTTGCAGTACTCTCATCTGAGAGACCTTGCCCCCGGTGAAATTGTCCGCATCACCGAGGAGGGTGTTGAGCAGTTGCACGCCGGCGGCGGAAGGATGCGGATGTGCTCGTTCCTCTGGGTTTATTACGGTTATCCGGCATCAACCTATGAAGGACGCAATGTCGAGGAGTCACGTAACGCCTGCGGCGCAAAGATGGCGCAAAGAGAAAAGCTTGAGATTGACAGTGTTGTCGGCATTCCCGATTCAGGTGTCGGCCACGGATTGGGCTATGCGTCCGAATCAAAGGTGCCGTATCGACGGACCTTTGTGAAGTACACCCCCACCTGGCCGCGCAGTTTCATGCCGCAGAATCAGACAGCCCGCGAACTTGTCGCACGCATGAAACTTATTCCCATTGTAGAGCTGGTCAAAGATCGCAAACTGCTTTTCTGCGAGGATTCGATTGTCCGGGGCACACAGTTGAAGGACACGATCAAACGTATCTTTAATATCGGAGCCAAAGAGGTTCACATGCGGGTGGCGTGTCCGCCGCTGCTCTATGGCTGTCCCTATCTGAATTTCTCACGTTCCAAATCGGAAAATGAACTGATCGCTCGCAAAAAAATCAATCTGATCGAAGGCCGTGATGAGAGTGCCCCGTGTGAACCTGACGCTGAGTACCTCGACTCTGATTCTGAAAAATATCAGGAGATGTGCCGGTTGATCGCGGAGCATATCGGCATCACCAGCGTCAGATATCAGCGGCTGGAGGATTTGATCGACGCGATCGGTATCGGTGCTGAGAATCTCTGCACCTATTGCTGGAATAAAAAGGGTTAGGATCGGATGATGGATGAGTGCAAGACAGGATTTGACAGCGACCGGTATCTTGAAGAACAGAGCCGCTATATTCTGGAACGGGCAGCGCGACTGGAGGGCCGTCTTTATCTCGAGTTCGGCGGCAAACTGGTTTTTGATATGCATGCGGCACGCTGTCTGCCGGGCTTCGACCACAACGCCAAGATCAAACTGTTAGAGCGTATCAAGGCCGATACCGAAATCATTATCTGCATCAACGCCGATGCGATTGTACGCAAAAAAATACGGGCTGATTTCGGTATCACATATGATTTCGATATTCTGAGGCTGATCGATGATCTGCGCAGACGTGCCCTGCTGGTCAGCGGTGTCGTTGTAACCTGTTTCAAAGGTGAGCCTGCCGCCATACAGTTCATGGAACGACTGAGACGACGTCAGGTCAAGGTCTATACGCACTACGCCACCGAGGGTTATCCGAACGACATCGATGTGATTGTCAGTGAACAGGGATTCGGTGTGAATGAATATATCGAAACCAGTCGCTCGATTGTAGTTGTCACCGCTCCCGGGCCGGGCAGCGGCAAGATGGCCACCTGTCTTAACCAGTTGTACCATGAGCACGCCCGCGGACAAAAATCAGGCTATGCGAAATTTGAAACTTTCCCGGTCTGGAATCTGCCGCTGGATCATCCCGTTAATATCGCCTATGAGGCGGCGACCGCCGATCTGGGTGACTATAACGTGATAGATCCCTTCCATCTCGATGCACATGGTGAGAGTGCAGTCAATTACAACCGCGATGTCGAAAGCTTTCCCATCCTCAGGCGGATTCTGGAAAAAATCACCGGCGATCGGTCGATGTACTCATCTCCCACCGATATGGGGGTGAACCGGGTAGGATTCGCGATCGTTGACGACGCTGTGGTCCGGGAGGCGTCACTGCGCGAAATCGCACGCCGGGTCTTCAACTACCGCTGTGAGTATGCGCAGGGACTCGTTGATCTGCAGACTGTACAGGCCGCTGAAAAAATTATCATGCGTCTGGGAATCGACCCTGATGAAATTCACAAGGTTGTTAAACCGGCACGCAACGCACTGGAACGGGCCGCTGCCCGCTGTACGCGTACTGACGACGAAACGATAGTCTGCGCTGCCGCGCTCGAACTGGCGGACGGACGAATCGTGAGCGGCAAAAATTCATCGCTTATGCATGCCTCTTCCTGTCTGATTCTCAATGCGGTTAAAACGCTGGCGGAAATTCCCGATGAGCTGGATTTGCTGGAACCCTCGGTGATCGAATCAATAACCAATATGAAACAGACAATCCTGCGGGGTTGCCAGCCCACTCTCGATCTCGAAGAGATGCTGATCACCTTGAGTGTGAGTGCCGCTACCAGCTCACTGGCGCGGCTCGGTGTGCGCCAACTTGCCAAACTGCGCGGCTGTGATGTGCACCTTACGCATATTCCAACTCCCGGTGACAGTGCCGGTATGCGACAGCTTGGAATGCAACTGACCTGCGATGCCCGGTTCGCAGGCAAGAATCTGTTTGAAATCTGAAGCTGCTTTCAGCCGTCTATCTGCGTGCAACGCACAGGCAGGCAACCGATATGTCCGCCGTTTTGCACCGCCGGAGCCTTGGTGACGGTGGAAGTTTCCCTTGCGGGAGCCGGAAGAAACATGGTGCATCAAAGCAGCGCAACTGTAATCTCAGAACATCTATGCCAACATTGAATATCCGCATGATGAGTATTTTTATGATCTCTCTGATATTACCGCTGTAAAGAGTATTCCGCGCACTCTGCTCGCGATGAAATAAAAACACACCCAGCGGCATGTTCTGGCGGCAGTAAGCCGGGGATCACTGTTCCCACAAAAAGCCGGTCAGCGGCGATGATGCGCTGGCCGTGTTCTGCGGTGCCCGCGGTGCGGCCTGCAATGCCCGCTCGGCCGCATTAACCGCGTCAGCGAACGCGCAGGCCATACCGACCGGATCTCCGGCTGCGGCGATCGCCGTGTTCACCAGAACGAAATCGGCTCCCATTTCGATGGCCGCCGCTGCGTGTGATGGCATTCCCAGACCGGCGTCCACCACCACGGGAACCTGTGCGTTCTCAATGATGATCTGAAGCATATCGCGCGTGCGTATTCCCAGGTTTGTGCCGATCGGCGCGGCTAGCGGCATAACCGCCGCTGTGCCGACTTCCTCCAGCCGTTTGGCCAGTACCGGATCGGCATTGATATAAGGCAGAACCGTAAAGCCCTCCTTTACCAGAATCTCCGAGGCCTTGAGAGTCTCAACCGGGTCGGGAAGCAGATGGTGCAGATTGGGAGTGAGTTCCAGTTTAACCCAGGTGAATCCGCCAGCTGCCCGTGCAAGTCGGGCGATACGCACCGCTTCCTCAGCACTTCTGGCACCGCTGGTGTTCGGCACGACCACAACCTTGTCACGATCAAGCTTTGTCAGCAAGGGATCCTGCTCGGGACTTTTGTCTAGGTCAACCCTGCGCAACGCCACCGTGACCAGACCGCATCCGCATGCTTCGATGGCCTGTCGCATAATTGCATGTGAACCGAATTTACCGGTGCCAATGAACAGCCGCGATTTAAATGTGTGATCTCCAATTACTGATTTCTTCATGCTTACACAACTTTCTTTTTATAAACTCTGCAGATTCTGCCACCTTATCCGAACAACGCATGGCGGAAAGCTCTGTGACGCTATGTCTTGAAACAAAAAACCATGCACAAATAACAGAAAAATGAAGGCTGTACCGTCAGCCGCCTCCGACAAACTGAATGATCTCAACGGTATCGCCAGTGTGAATATAGCACTCCGCCAGATTTTCACGAGGCACGATACTCTCATTATGCTCTAAGGCGATATGCAGCGGGTTGACGCCCAGTTCATCAAGCAGCTCTGCCAGTGTTATCTCACTGGTCAGCGGATGTTTTTTGCCGTTCACTGTTATTGTATTCATAATCAAGCTTTATTTTAACCGGAGAGCGTGGCCTACCTCGGAACTCACACTGCGCCCCATCTTTTCAATACGCTGTTTGACTGTCTGATAGATATCGGTCGATGTGTCAACCGACGATTTGCCGGGATAGAGGTTGTAACACGCCTTGTATTTCGGCGGCGTGAAGTTCGGCATAAAAACATTGGCGCCGCATTTCAGCACTTCGTCGCGTCCGCCGTCCAGCAGCGAATCAAAGGCGGTTGTGGCAGGTATGTGCGCATAGGGGTTCATGATGCGGATCAGCGCCATGGTCTTGTAGTAGATACTTAAATCATTCAGCAAAGATTCATTCGAAAGCGGGGTGCCGGGCGAGGGGATGAATGGCCCGCATCCGATCATGTCCAGATTCAGCTCCCTGGTGAAGAGAATGTCGCGGGCTATTGTTTTCAGATCGGCACCCGGCAGCCCGATCATAAAGCCGCTGCCAGCCTGCAATCCGACCTTACTCAGATTGCGGATACATGCTACTCGGCATTCAAAACTCTCAAACGGATGGATTTTACGGAAATTCTCACTGTTGCAGGTTTCAAAACGCAGCAGAAAACGATCGGCTCCGGCCTCGCGCAAAAGAATCAGCTCATCTCGGGTTCTGGTGCCTACCGACAGAGTAACCGCCAGTCCGGTGTCATCTTTGATCCGATGAATGATTTCGGCCAGTTGCTGCACTGTGAAACCGTCGTCAACCCCGCTCTGCAACACAACTGTTCCGCAGTGGGAGTGCTTGATTTCACGTGCGCAGGCCATAATTTCGGCGGGCGTCATGCGGTAGCGCCGTACTCCGGGCGCACCGGCCCGGATACCGCAATAGAGACAGTCGCTCTGACAGATGTTGGAAAATTCAATTATTCCGCGTAACAGAATTTTATTGCCGTGAATGGTGTCGGTCAACTCGCGGGCGGCTGAGTAGATCAGTTGCTGGTGGGCATCCCGTTTTTCGAGGAGTCCAACAATCTCTTCCACATCAGCAGTGCCGGTTTCGATCAGTTTTGCAAGTGTCTCAATGGACTCTATCATGTGCAGCTGCC
>JAGYOL010000156.1 GCA_018399555.1 Kiritimatiellia bacterium
CCGCAGAGTGAAAGATAGCGGATTTCCTCATTCATCAGAATTAACCTCCGTATAGTCATAATCAATGGGAATTCCGAGCTCACGTTTAACTTCAGGAAGCGCTTTTTTCACATCATCATTCAGGGCTTCAAAATAATTGTTCCCCTGGGCATCAATCGCAACAAAGAAGGGACCGAAGCGTTCAACTTCAAACACCCATGTTGCCTCGGTTTTGCCAAGCTCTTCCAGAAAATATACGCTGTGAACTTTTCTGATCTGGTTCCGCAGAGCGTTTCCGGAAAGCCCAATTTTTGAAAGGTAAACGCCGCCGACATCGCGGAGAGCTTCGGCTGTGCGATGCCCCATTGTTGTTTTGCCGATAAGGACACGGGTATTGAACTTGCGCACCACGTCGGCACCATAGCGTTCAAAGCGGATTGAGGAGGTCGGTTCACAACTGACAACACTCCAGGAACCATCGTCCTTTTTCTGCATTACAGGGCCGACGTGGAAGAAACAGTTGAGAGCGGCATAATCAATCGGAGGGAAAAGATCATCTTCGACAGCGCGGATGTGAAAGCGGCTGCGACCGGTAAAGAGAAGTCCACTGACTGTTACCTGCTCTCCGAGAGTAAGGGAGCGTGCGTCAGTTTCTGATAAAGGCAACTTCAGGTCTTTCATGCGATGTCTCCCGTATAAGTCGTGATTCCGGAACCATCAAGAACAGCTTTCCATCGTCTACCGACAAGGCATTGCGCGTTAAAGGCTACTGGCATTGCCGCGGTGTGGGTGACGGCTGTTGAAATGTGGATGGCTAGTACAGCGTTGATACCACGGGCGCCCATCGGACCTATGCCGAGGCTGCGGGCAGCATGTGTCAGTTCAGCCTCAAGTTCAGCCAGCGCTGCATCCGAATTAGTTGATCCGACCTGACGAAGCAGGGCGGCTTTTTTTGCCAGGGTCATGCAGAGGTCGGCTGTGCCGCCGACACCGATGCCAATTATGGCGGGGGGACAGATTTTGCCAGCGTAACAGGAATCACGGATGCATTCCATGACAAATTTTTTAATCCCAGTCACACCATCCGCAGGAAAAAGCATACGGTAGAATGTACCGAAAATTTCCGAGCCTCCGCCCTTTGGAGCAGCAATAACCTCGAGGCCATCACCATCACCATCAAAAACCAGTTCGACCTTAGGCATGCCGTAACCGACATTGTCGCCCGGGTTGCTGCGTGTGATAGGATCCACCATTGTCGGACGCAGAAGGCATTCAGCGGTAGCACGTGCGGTTGCCCGATCAGCGCACTGTTGAATGGATCCAAATCCACCCTCTATCCGGGTTTCTCCTCCTGCTTTCACAAAAAATAACGGAAAACCGGTATCAGCACATACGAGACCTTCGCCATTTGCGGCAAGATCAGCGTTGCTTAGACTGACTTCAAGATGCTGCCGGGCAAGAGGCTCCGTTTCTTCCGCCAGTGCACGTTCAAGTGCAGCACGGACATCAGGCGGCATTTGCGTTGCGGCAAAAGCCATTGCCTGATACATTGCCTCTTCAAGGTGTTGTTTTGTAATCATAAATAAAACTAAGATAACATCCTTCACATATTTGCGATACACACAATTGCGCATTATGTTTTCAGATTTTGCGTAATCATGTGGCCCTGTTACGTTTTTGCGTTATGTGAAAGCTGTAGATTCTGCCATGAAACGACGTCACAATCCTGGAACGAAAAATCTGAGTCACCCCCATATACCACGCGCAGGTTGGTTTTTAACCCGTCCTCAACTGCGGGAGGCTTCCATTTGAACAGATTTTTTGTCCATTCAGAAGTGAATGTCGCGCCCGATTTTATCTCAGTTGCCTGCAATATCCTATCAGCGGTTTCCTCCAGCAGGTCTACCTCCAGACCGCTGCTGTCGCGCCAGAAGTAGACATTCGGTTTTGCGCCGGAATTCAGACCGCTTTTGAGACGTTCGCTGACCACCCAGTTTTCGAATAATGCACCGCGTAATGGATGCGTCAGCAACTGTTCGGGAGTCTGTATGCCGAGCAGACGTATAGCCAGACCTGTATCCCAGAAGTAAAGTTTAGGGGTTTTTACGACGCGTTTCCTGAAATTCCTGAAATAGGGCTGAAGCCGGAAGGCAATGTAGGTGCCTTCCAGAACCGACAGCCACTGGGCCACAGTAACCGATGCCATACCGCAATCGGCTCCTAGACGGGAGGCGTTGAAAAGCTGGCCGATATTTCCCGCGCAAAGTGCTATAAAACGGCGGAAGGCGATCATATCACGCACGTTGAGGATTTGACGCACATCCCTCTCCAAATAGGTTTCAATGTAACTGTTATACCAAGCTACCGGCTCAATCTGCTGATCGAATACAGGCGGGTAGCTTCCCGAAAAAAGCGCGTCCCCGAGCCGTTCAGAGGCATATCGGCCTTTGGCCAGCTCCTGGTATGTGAACGGCATCAATTCCAATGTTGCCACACGACCTGCCAATGATTGATTTACGGTTTTTGTCAATCCGAGGTGCTGAGAACCCGTAATAATGAATATGCCCTTTTCGCGGGATTCATCCAGTATCTGCTGCAGGTAAGCAAATAACTCCGGCACACGCTGGGCTTCATCGAGAACAGCTCCCTCGGGAAAACGGGCAAGAAATGAACGGGGATCTGCGCTTGCAGTCAGTCGTTCGTCAGGATTTTCCAACGAAACATAAGGTTTCATCGGGAAGGCGGCCTTTGCCAGTGTGGTTTTTCCGCTCTGGCGGGGACCTGTAATCAGAACAGCTTTGAATTGAGCTGCCCGGTCTTTCAGTGGCTTAAGCATGTTTCGTTGAATCATTACACACACCTCTTGCTGATTTATGTTTCAAACTTAAATTAGCACAGAACGTTGTTGCCGTCAATTCTTTGTTGTTTGGAATACTCACAAAAAAGCTCTGGATATTTTGCGTAAAACAGAAAATTTTTTTGCGTAATAGTGGGTATCTTTTCCAGAGCTGATTCTGATAAGCTAAAACCATTATGAAGAAGGACGAAATCAAACGGATGGTACTTACGGCCATTGAGGCGAACGGGGAGCGCATAAAAGCACTGGGTGATGAGCTGCTGCATTCACCGGAAACCGCCTTCAAAGAGACAAAAAGCTCGGCTATCATTAAACGGGAACTGACAGACCTCGGCTTATCCTGTCGGGAGAGCCTTGCCATAACCGGATTGCGATCAGACTTGCGAAGCGGACGTGAAGGTCCGACGGTTGCCGTTATGGGGGAGTTGGACGCGATCCGTCTGCCATCACACCCCTTTGCCGACAAAATTACGGGAGCAGCACACGCCTGCGGCCACCATGCACAGGGCACCGCAATGATTGGTGCAGCCATCGGCCTTACTGCGTCAGGCGTGATAGACCAACTGGCAGGCAACATTGCATTCATCGCAGTTCCGGCAGAAGAGGCTCAGCCCACAGCGTACTATAAGGATTTTCTGCAAAAGAAGCTGATACGTGCGACCAGCGGTAAAGCCCAACTTATTCTGGAAGGCGTGTTTGACGATGTAGACATTGCAATGTTGAGTCATCTTTCCACCGAGCATGGGATTCCCGCAGGCTATAACGGTCTACAGCCCCGGGAATTTACATTTCACGGCAAGGCCGCACATGCGGGGCTTGCACCTGAGAACGGCGTCAATGCGCTCAGCATGCTCCGCTGTGCTATGTCCATGATCGATGCCCAGCGTGAAAACCAGAACCCGGCTGACTACATACGCATTCACGGTGTTATCACTGAGGGAGGTCTGGCGGAGAACATCATTCCTGATAAAGCTGTGCTTTCGCTCTTGATTCGGGCAAAGAGCCTGGACGCATTGGAAAAAGCCTTGGCAATGACGGAACGTTGTGCAAAAGGAGCGGCTCTTGCTTTCGGAGGCAAAGTCGATATAACCGGAAATCCAGGTTATCTTCCCATGATTCAGTCAGAGACCCTGGCTGATATTCACAGGAAGAACCTTGCGGCAATTGAGCCCGAAATTTCTCTGATTGAAATTCCGTACCGTGGATCTTCGACGGATATGGGCGATATCAGCAGTATCCTGCCGGCCTTTCATCCTCATAATGCAGGTGCCGAAGGCACACCTCATGAGAACAGCTTTATTATCAAAGACCCCGAAGCCGCCTATGTCACCTCGGCTAAACTGTTGGCCATGAACATCATTGATCTTCTTTATGGCAACGCTGAGGTCGGCTGCTCTCTCGCGAGAGAAAAGACCGTCCTCACCCGTGAGGAATATCACCAGAGATGGGACGGAGAAGTGAGTTAGGCCCTACTTGTAGGGCAAAGACAAACATGTTGGTCGTTAGCAACATGTTGTCGCTGAGCGTAGGTCCGGTGGGAAATCGGACCTACATCTCCTGCTCCGCGAAGCGGAGCCGCTTGATCCGAGCGCAGTCTCGGATCGGGCCTAGTTGCTGTTCAATCAACTTCTGCTATAAAAAACAAGAAGTCCAGACACATGTTTGCATAAGTCTTTGATTGAAAGCAACTAAATAACTTTTTTAAAAAGTTCCAATTTTATGTCTGTAAATAGAATGTTTACTACACTTGTTTGCGCACAATATTTTACACTTTTTAATTCTTATGCCTGCGGCGAACTTGCCGCACAGTATTTTCTTAACAGGCTTTACACCCGTTTTGCTTTCATCGGGGAACCACACGATATCTACTGGTCCACCGAAAGGGGAGAGGGTTTTAAGAACACTGTCGAAAAAGCGGGTATGGAGTGTTATATGTACGGTAAATTAAATGACAGGGAGCAGCATGATTGGTCTGTTGAACAGCCGCGTATGGGAAAGTGGCTCAAATCCCTGCCTAAACCCATAGCACTTTTTGCTGCTATGGATGGTCGTGGCCGACAGGTTCTTGATGCATGTATAGATGCGGAAATCACTGTTCCGGACGAGATTGCTGTACTTGGTGTGGATAATGACGAGCTAATTTGTGAGGCAACGTTTCCGACTATGTCGAGTGTTGAGTCATCCAGAAAACAGACTGGTTATCAAATTGCCGAACATCTTGATCTGCTAATGCGGGGGTGTCGCCTGAAAAAGCGCATTTTTGTAAATACGCCGACTTGCATTATCACCCGACGTTCAACTGATGCAAGCATGATTCCTGATCCAAGTATAGCTCGAGCCTTGGAATATATCCGGAAGGAGACTGAACATAAGGTATTACAAGTGTCTGATGTTGTCAGTGTAATTGGTTCATCACGCCGTTTTGCTGAGATACGATTTAAAAACATTGTTGGCCGTACCATTCTCGAAGAGATTCTACGAATCCGGTTGGGACGTGTCTGTACACTTCTTTGTGATACAAATCTTTCTATAGGTGAAATAACGCGTGAATGCGGGTTTGAACGGGAGAGTTATCTTGCGCGGATATTCAAAAAGCGTTTTGACTGTTCAATGAGTGCTTATCGGAAAAAGATGCGTAGCCAGATTTGATCGCTGTTGTAGCATGCGCTATTTTTCCGAGTTGATAAAAATATATTTCTCAGGAAATTTATCTGTTAGTCGCTTTACCGAAGGGCAAAGGGCAAAGGGAAGAAATTGTCCTATTCGTAGGCACTCTCTTCCCCATGCTCCATGCCCTATGCTCTATGCCGTTCGTGCGTATTGATGAAACAAATCCCGTATCTAGCATCCCGGAACCTACAATTTATACTGTGGTATCTTGAGAGTTTCACCGTCTTTCATAGCTGATTGATGCGCAATGATACCGGGAACCGTTGTATTAAGAGCACAGGCAATATCCACACGGGGTTTACGCTTGAGCAGGATTGAGGTGATAAAATCCTCAGTCAGGTACCCGTGCGATCCTCCATGTCCACCGGCAGGCATTCCGGGCGGCAGCGGTGGTTTCTTCACCTCAACTTTAGTGATATCAACCTGTCCGTTGTACCGTTTTTCAAACGAACCTTTCTGTCCATACACACGGCCGCTTTCTCTGCCGGAGCAGGGCATATCCCACCCAACTGCCATGCGCGACATACCTCCTTCGCTGGTACGGAAAAGTGCGACTTCAGTGCCGTAAGG
>JAGYOL010000157.1 GCA_018399555.1 Kiritimatiellia bacterium
ACATGTCCCGCCGTAGCAGAATACAAAGGAGGAATTGAGCCACTGTGATATGCAAATGCTTTTTCATGTATTTAACAGTTGGGTGATATGCACCGCTTGTATAGTCAACAACGCTTCGCGTTGCATAGGAATAAAGAGAAAAAGGAATCGAGTCGCTATGCGGCTCGATAAAAAAAGCTGCATTCACTAGGTAAAGATGATCTATTTCATGACGAGCCGCATAGCGACTCGCCTCCTGCTCCGCACAAATCAACAACAACATGTTGCTAACCCAGCGTAGCCGGAACCAAGAGGGGTCGTAGTTAAGATATTTGATGTTTGTTTTGCCCTTCGGTGAAGACGACTAAAGACCCTCATGAGAGGAAGAACCTGATCGAGACTCCTGAGCTGGCGGCGCTGATAAAGAAACACCGGGCCTTTGTGCCTAAGACAGCCCACCCGATCCTTGGAAATCGCTCGACAGGACATGCAGCTTTCGCAGCGAGCAAAGAAAATATCAAAATTGTTATCCTGACGTTCTGCCAGAAAGAGATTGACACAGCGTATGCCTTTTGTACAATCGTCTCACGCTGATAGCAGAAAAAGGAAAAAATGGAAATGGCTGTTACCAATAAAATCACACTGGGTTATATATGCCTGGCACTCACACTGTCGGTGCCACTCTGTATGCAAGCCAATGACACTTCGGGAATCAGTAATAATCCTGACCGTGTGGAGGCTTTTATGGATTGGGGCGTTGGGATGTTTATACATTGGAGTCTCGATTCTGAGCTCGGAAGCGTAATCTCACACAGCATGGTAGGGGCATCGGATGATTACCTATCCCGCTACATAAACGAATTGCCGCGATTCTTCAACCCGAGAGAGTACGATCCTGAGGAATGGGTAAAGTTGGCAAAGCTCGCCGGGTTCAAATACATGGTTCTAACCACCAAGCATCATAGCGGATTCTGCCTATGGCCGACCAAAACCACCAGCTTCTCTATAGACAGTACTCCTTACAAACAGGACATCGTGAAGCTTTTTGTCGATGCCTGTCGAAAATACGACATGAAGACGGGATTCTACTTTTCACCGGAGGACTTCTGGTTCCTTCACAAGCAGGGAAAGGTAATCCGCAGGCGGGGAGCCGACTACGCCCATACCTCTAACAACAAGCAACTCTGGGAGCACAACAGGAAGCAGATCAAAGAGCTTTTCACCAAATACGGGCCTATCGATGTTGTTTTTCTGGACGGACACGACAACAGACTTGCCCGCAATTACATACATAAACTGCAGCCCGAGTGTCTTGTGACAAGAGGAGAGATGGAAACACCGGAACAGAAGATTCCAAACAATCCGCTGAAAGGCCCGTGGGAATCATGCTTTACTCTAGGCACTCAGTGGCAGTTCAAGCCAACCAACGAGATGTACAAGTCCGGTGGCAAACTAATAGAGATGCTGATTGATGTCCGTGCGAAGGGTGGAAATCTGCTGATCAACATGGGACCCGAGCCATCGGGCAATATCCCGCACGAACAAGAACGCTGCTTCCGGGAACTGGGCTTGTGGATGTTTGTCAATTGTGAAGCCATACACAATGTGCGTCCATGCCCTGTGATCAAAGAAAACGACTTGAACTTCACCCGCAGCGGGAATGACAACAGCACAGTCTATGTGTTCGTGCCTCAGGGCGAGAAACAATGGAAGCGAGGAGAAAGGCGTGAATTTGTACTGAAATCCCTAGTTGCGGACGGCAAAACGAGAATCTCTGTCCTAGGGCAGAACGACAGAGTTGTCGAGTACAGCCCTGCAGCTAAGCCGGCATCAAAAGTAGTTCAGACAGAGGAAGGAGTCAAGATATCCGTTGTACGGGCCCAACGGCTCTACAACAACTCCGAATGGCCGAACCCGATAGTGGTTAAACTCGAAGGTGTGAAATTTGCATCCCGTGAATAGAGAATGACGACGAAGGTATTTTGAACCAATGCTTCAAATTCTGATCGGAGGAGAAGCCGGCCAGGGGCTCGTCACACTGGGCGACCTCCTCGCCCGCAGCCTCGTTAAAAGCGGCTACCACATCCATGTTACACAAACGATCATGTCACGTATCCGCGGCGGACACAACACTTTTTCTATTTGTGTCGGACGGGAGCGTCAGACTGCGCCCCGGGAACCGGTCAACATCCTCGTGGCACTAGATGAGGATACTGTCCGGTTGCACCGCAATGCGCTGGTTCCTGACAACCACCTGATCATTCTTGATGAGGGTGTTTCCATCGAAGCCGAAAACTGTGTCTATGTGCCATATAAAAAACTGGCTGAGGAACGCTATCTCAATGTGATCGCACTCGGAGTGGTGGCCTCTCTGCTCGGTCTGGATAAAACTCTTGTAGGTGATGCTGTTGCCGCATCTTTTGAAAGCAAAGATGATGCGATTGCCCAAGCCAACCGTGCGGCGGTGGATGACGCCTACGCATGGGCAACGCAAACGGCACCTGCGACAATCGTAGCACTCGAACCCGCCCAGCCAGCCGACGCACCGCGGCTGGTTATCAACGGAAACGAGGCACTTGCGCTTGGCGCATTGGCGGGCGGCGTTAAATTCTGCGCTTTTTATCCCATGTCACCTGCAACTTCGATCATGCTCAATCTGGCACGGCATGCAGATATAATGGGACTCGTTGTCGAACAGGCCGAGGATGAGATCGCCGCTATTAACATGGCCATCGGAGCCGCCTTTTCAGGCTGCCCCGCCATGACCGCCACCTCTGGAGGCGGTTTTGCTCTCATGACGGAAGGCGTCAGCTTGGCGGGCATGACCGAAACTCCGATTGTCATTGTCATCGCACAACGACCCGGTCCAGCCACGGGTCTGCCCACGCGGACAGAACAGGGCGATCTGGAATTCGCCCTGCATGGCGGCCACGGTGAGTTTCCGCGTGCGATTTTTGCACCTGGCACCATTAAGGCCTGCTTTGAGCAAATGAGCCGGATTTTTGCGCTTGCGGAGGCCAGTCAGGGACCGGTGATCCTGCTCACCGACCAGTTTCTCGCTGATTCCTATCAGGACATCGAACCCTTCAGTATCCAGAAAACAACCCCGCCGGAACCGGTCTTGCCGTCTGACACATCTCAACTCTATTCGCGTTATGCCGTTACCGATTCCGGGGTTTCCCCACGACGGATTCCAGGTGCGGGCACGGAGCTTGTTGATGTCGACAGCGATGAGCATGACGAAAGTGGACATATCACCGAGGATCTCGGAGTGCGGATAAAAATGATGAATAAACGACTGCGGAAGACACGCATACTTTTAAACAATATCGTTCCGCCAGACTATTCTGGAGATACAAACCCGGACCTGCTGCTGATGAGCTGGGGATCATCGCAGGAAGCCGTCACCGAGGCAGCTGCCCGCTTCCGTGACACCGGTAAACGCGTTGGCACGCTACATTTTTCACAGATTTGGCCGCTTGATCCGGAATTGTTCATAAATCATCTTTGTGGTGCCGGACGCGTGGTCTGCGTGGAAGGAAACGCGACGGGACAATTCGCCCGCCTCATACGAAGGGAAACCGGATTTGAAGTGCACGGGCATATCTTACGTTACGACGGATTGCCGTTGACGCCGGAATACATTATGGGAGGAATTGAACATGAATGAACACACCTTGACAATTAAAGATTACGGCACCCGCGAAACCGCATGGTGTCCCGGCTGTGGCAACTTCGGCATTCTGTCTGCACTCAAGCAGGCATTGCTGGCCGCCGGACTCGCGCCGCATCAGGTATTGATGATTTCCGGTATCGGTCAGGCCGCCAAAACACCGCAGTATCTGAATACCAACTTCTTCAACGGTCTTCACGGTCGGGCTCTGCCTGTAGCCACAGGCGCACGGCTGGCCAATCCAGCTCTGAGTGTCATCGCGGAAAGCGGAGACGGCTGCATGTACGGCGAGGGAGGCAACCACTTTCTGGCGGCTATCCGGCGCAATATCAACATCACAGTTTTGGTCCATAACAATCAGGTTTACGGATTGACCAAGGGACAGGCTAGCCCGACCTCAGGTACAGGTTTTGCCACAAAAGCACAGCCTCACGGCATCCACTCTTCCGCATTCAATCCCGTCGCAGTCGCTGTAGCAATGAAGGCTGGCTTTGTTGCTCGTGGTTTTTCCGGCGTGAAGGAGCATCTTGCGGATATCATTCGACAGGCCATTGCACATGAGGGATTTGCACTGGTGGATATCCTGCAGCCCTGTGTTTCCTTCAACAAAGTCAACACATTCAAGTGGTATCGTGACCGGTGCAAACCGCTGCCTGACGATTACAACCCGCAGGATTGGCACACGGCAATGAAAACCGCTGCTACCTGGGGCGATGAAATCCCGGTCGGTGTGATCTTCGAGTCGTCCGCGCCGTCCTACGAATCTCATTTTCCTGTTTGCCAAACGGGTGGGCCGGGTTCAGGACCGGTTGATTCAGAGGCTTTTGGACGCGTCATAAACTCTTACGCCTGAAGAACCGGTTTATGAGTAAGCGTCTTAACTTTGACCTGTTGACGGACAATCGGCAGCCGTGATATAACGGTGCCATGAAAACAACAACCGGTATGGATACTTATCCCCGGTGTGCGCTGGTCTCCACCGCTATCTTGAATCGTCATGGAGCGAACGCTGAACTTGAATGGGAAGAATACGGAAGTGAACCGGATCGCTTCACGGCCAATGCTTCTCACCTGTATCGCTTGGCACCGGTTGATTACACTGCAGATACACATGGAGCCTGGTATACCATGCTCGAGAGTCTTAATCAGTTCTCAGACGATGGAGATTCGCGGCACGATTTGGCTGCCGGCATTCTCTACGAAGCACGCAGCTGGGCCTGCGAGGTGAGTCTGCGTCTGCCTCTTGAGCAAAACTGGCCGAGAAATGAGGATTACAAATTCACTGTAGGCATCCGTTATCTACCATGAATGGACAGTTTCCGCAAAAAGTCACAGTGATGTATCACTGTGGACTTGTTTGCAATTTTCTGAACTTGCCGAAAGAGTGACAATAACATTGCTCTCCCTCTGCGCCAGCGTGCCTCCGTATTAAATTTTCCCTCAATACAAGACCTTGTTTTTCCCTGTATATTACGATATAAATTGGTGCGATGACTCTAGAAGTTATATGTAGATTGAGGAGCAAGCATGAAACGCGAACCGTGGGCATCGGTTGAGGAAGTTGCCGAGCACTTAGGCATAAAGCGGGAGACGGTCTACGTGTGGATCGACAAGAAAGGCCTGCCCGCGCACAAGGTCGGCAGCCTGTGGAAGTTCCGGCTGAGTTCGAGAAGCTCAAGGGTGGGCGGCGTGAAATGCCTCTCTACGAAATCGCCATCGCCAAGTGCGGCTTCTACCTCCCGGAGCACGCCCGTTACAGCTGCCTGCTGAACCTTCCGGAGGATCAGGACATTGCCAAGGCCATCGAGAAGGCGATGGAATCCATCGAGGAATACAAGCCGGAACTGGCAGGCAGTTTGCCGAACGCCTGCAGGAGATCATCGACCGATACAACGCTGGCAGCACATCCAGCGACAGGTTCTACGATGAACTTGTCCGGTACACCAAAACACTCAAGCAGGAGGCTGAGCGTCATGTTCGTGAAGGCCTGACGGAAGATGAGCTGGAGATTTACGATCTGCTGGCGAAGGATAAGATGACTGAGGCAGAGACCCAGCAGATGCACCGGGCCGCCAGGTCGCTGCTCCATCGCCTCAAAGAGGAAACCCCTCCTGTTCTTGTCCAGGATTGGTACAGGGACAGCCAGACCCAGCAAGTGGTCCGGTCGGCCATCGGCGAGGTGTTAGACGAACATCTTCCCGCGACCTACGAACGGGGTCTTTTTACGGAAAAACGGGATTCCGTATTTGACCTGATCCTTGACCTGGCCAGTCACGGGCGGAAATGGGCAGCATAGTATCGGTGCTAAAAGAAGCCGGGTTCGCCCATATCCCGATTGCGGCGAATACGATATCATGCTTTACCAGCATGGCGGAGCAGCTTTAGTCGCTATAATTTTAGTTTCTGTCGTA
>JAGYOL010000158.1 GCA_018399555.1 Kiritimatiellia bacterium
GGCTACGCTGGGTTAGTCCCTTCACCGAAGGGCAAAACAAACATGTTGCTACGCCAACAAAACAGCGCAGCAATAACTCCGTGCCTCTGTGGTAAAGAACCTATCTTCCACACGCCACAAAGCGGCTGCCCCGTCTTCGCCCCGCAAGGCGGGGGCTACGCCGTGGCACAGCCGGAGGTCAGCCCTCCCCCTGCGGAGCCGTCTGATCCGGGCTGCGTCTCGGATCGAATCTAGTAACTTATAGTTCAGAAGCTGTAACAAAAAACAAGCAGTTTAAGCAATAAAACGGAACAAATGCAAAGCCAAGAGTTTTTTTTGCAATTAACAGGGGTGAGACTTGACAGACGCCCCCATTTTTCGATATATTGCAATCTTTATACGTACCGGCCCCTGGAAGGTCGGATGTAACGAGTTTATTTGGTGAGGTGGAAAACAGATGGAAGCGTATGCTGTTCTAAAAACCGGTGGCAAGCAGTATCGGGTGACACCGGGTGCGACATTCGAGATTGAGCGCCTGGATGCTGAGGCCGGTCAGGATGTTGAAATGAATGAAGTTATGGCCCTCTCGGACGGCACCGAGCTGAAGATCGGCATGCCCTATGTGGAGGGTGCCAAAGTCGTACTGAGCGTAGTCGGTCATAAACGCGGCAAAAAAGTTGTGAGTTTTAAAAAGAAACGTCGCAAAGGTTATACCCGCAAATTGGGACATCGTCAGGAGCTGACGGTCGTAAGCGTCAAGTCGATAGTGTAGATTAGCGCTGTTCCGATTTGTTTTACACGAGGAAGGAAGTTGATTTATGGCATCAAGTTCAGGTAGGAATGGTCGCGACAGTAACGCCAAACGGCTCGGCGTGAAGCGTTATGACGGTCAGACGGTGAATGCCGGTACAATTATCATCCGCCAGCGCGGTACCAGGGTGCATCCGGGTGATAATGTCGGATGCGGACGCGATTACACACTGTTTGCCCTGACCGACGGAACAGTCAAATTTCAGAAAAACGGCAAAGTCGTCAGTATTCAACCGGTGGTCGAGGCCGCGCAGGCCGCAACCGCTGAAGCTTGAGTGACGGTCGATTTTTCGTACAAGCTGAACTGCGCAAGTGAAAACCAGAAAGTTTATTGATCATGTTGTCGTGCATGCCCGTGCAGGTCGCGGCGGTGACGGCAGCGGCAGTTTCAGACGCGAAGCCTTCGCTCCCCTTGGTGGACCGGACGGTGGAGACGGCGGCAGAGGCGGACATGTAATTTTCAGGGGGAGTCATGATCTGGATTCCCTGATAGCGCTCTATTTCGCACCCCAATTATTCGCTGAGCATGGAGTTTCCGGCAGCGGACGCAAGATGCATGGACGCAACGGCGATGATCTTGTGGTGCCTGTGCCCTGTGGAACCGAAATTTTCAATGCCGAAACCGGCGAATTGATGGCGGATATTACTTCGGATGGCCAGGAGGTGCTGATGGCACGAGGCGGCGGGGGCGGACTCGGAAATGTCCATTTCAAGAGTTCAACTCACCAGGCTCCGACAGAGCATACCCCCGGTGCGGCAGGAGATGAGTTCCGCCTGCGGCTGGAATTGAAAATTATCGCTGACGCCGGTCTGATCGGTTTCCCCAACGCCGGCAAATCATCGTTGCTCAGAGCAGTCAGTAAGGCTCAACCTCAGGTTGCCGGTTATCCCTTCACAACGCTGAATCCTATTGTAGGCACCGTCGAATATGATGATTTTTCGCGACTCAGTGTCGCTGATATTCCCGGTATCATTGAGGGCGCCAGCAGCGGTGTCGGGCTCGGGTTGCGTTTTTTGAAGCATATTTCACGTTCCAGCGTGTTGGTGTATGTTGTCGATATGGCCGGTGTTGATAACCGCGAACCGTGGTCGGACTACAACACTCTGTGCCGTGAAATATCTCAGTATGACGCTTCGATGCTTGAACGACCCTCTCTGGTGCTGGCGAACAAAATGGATCTGCCCTCGGCGCGGGACAATCTTGAGTGCTTTATTCAGGAAACCGGTGTCAGCCCGCTCTGCCTCAGTACGCTTGAACCCGCCGGCAGGGGAGTCAGCGAATTCAAAACAATGCTCAAGGATATCCTCAAGCCGCGTCCGCGCGGAAGCTGGGAGGCGGATGCGGATGAGCCCACCACAGAGACGCAGATCAATAGCGCCGACGCCTCAGCACAGCAGAGTGCGGCAGCTGATTTCATCACGGATGAAGCCCTCAGGCAGGCTCCGTTTCTGGATCTGCCGAACGCCGAAAATTGACCGGCAGTGACGCCGCCTCAGACTGAGAGCTTCAACGGCGAGCAACAACAAATTAACTGATTTCAGCAAGGCAGGTGAGGTCCACTGCGCTGAAACGCTTATGTTTTGTGCGTTATGTCGAACCGTGATGCACCCTTGGACGGTAGAATTCAAAGATTATTTCAAATTTTATCAGCTTGACCAGCTGAGACGTTATCCTGTATACTGCTCTACTAAATTAAACGACTAAGGATTGACTATGGCATCTGATAAATCCGAACAGATAAATCAACAGGCCCAGAATTTTTTCGCCAAGGGTTCGGCGGCGTACGAGCGTGGAAATTTCGATATTGCGATCGATCTGCTTATGCAGTGCCTCACTCGTGCTCCCGGTTTTACCAAAGCGCGCAAGGTTCTGCGTTCGGCGCAGATTCGCAAGTTCAAGAGCGGCAAACACACCGGGCTGGCCGCTAAGATCAATGATCTTAAGGCTGCGGGGATGCGCGCTAAAATCAAGGGGATTCTTGCCGCCAACAAGGCTGATGCTGCGCTTATCGAGTGCGAAAAACTGTTGAATATGAACCCGCTGCATGCTCAGAATGTTGAAATAACCGTGCAGGCGGCCGAAGCGGCCGGACATCCCGAGGCGGCACTTTTCACAGTGGAGGCGGCTTATGAAAACAATCAGGATGATATGAACCTGCTACGCCGTGTAGCCGACTTCTATATGGCCGTCGGAGATTATACCAAGGCGCGCGACGCCTATGTGAAACTTAACGCCTTCCTCCCGACCGACCAGACGATTCTTAAAAAACTCAAGGATGCCGAGGCTCGTGTTACCATGGCTTCCGGCTGGGAGGAAACCGCCGGTGAAAAAGACGGCTTCCGCAAGCTTATCGCCAACAAGGAGCAGGCGGCCCAGCTTGATGCGAAAAACAAGGCTGTGGTATCCGGATCCGATGCTGAAATGCTGATTGAAGAGGCCCGACAGCGTCTTGCGGATGAGCCTAACAACCTCAACTACTACCGCGCTTTGGCAAGGTTGTACAACCAGAACAAGATGTATGATGAAGCAGTCAAGATTCTTGAGGATGCTCTCAAGGTGAATGCGAACGATCCGGAGCTCGACCGCTCGCTGACCAATGCCAAAATCGCGGCTTTTGAATCCAGGATAGAGAAATTTAAAGCCGACGGTGACAGCAATGCCGCTGCCGAGGTTGAAAATGAGATGAACCAGTTTATCTTCGATGACCTTGCTTCACGTGTGGAACGCTATCCCAACGATCTGCGTCTGCGCTATGAGCTGGGTATGCAGTATTTCAAATATGACTATTTCGATGATGCGATCGGTCAGTTCCAGCTTGCACAGCGAAGCCCCAAAGAGCGGGTGCAATCGCTCTTTCATCTGGCACTCTGTTTCAAAGAGAAGGGTCAACGCGACATGGCTCTGATGCAGCTTGAAACCGCTAACGAACAGCTGCCGATCATGGATGATCTCAAGAAGAAGGTCGTCTTCCAGCTGGGTGTGATATCGGAGGAAAACGGCGACATCGAAAAGGCTTTCACCTACTACAAGGATGTCTATGCCGCTGATATCAGCTTTGAAGATATCGGTGATCGTATGGAGCGCATTTACAAACTGCGTAAATCTCAGGAAGGTTGATGTTGCCGGTCTGCTGTGGATCACGATCAGACGGACACTTTCAGCCACCCGGTTGAAGCAGATGAACGGCATTGCCTCCGAGTATGCGTGTCTTGCGCTTTTTGTCTAGCTTCGAATCACGTATCAGGTCAGCCGCCCGGTTCAACCGGCACCATGGCCAGTCACTTGCCAACAGCAGATATTCGGCGGGGTGTGAGTGCAGAATGCGCTGCACTTCCCCGGTTTCCAGATCAGCTTCCAGCACGGCGGTATCCATATAAACCGGTTGACCAGCAAGATACTTGATAACATCTTTCCACATGCGCCAGCCTCCCATGTGCGCAGCCACAAATTTTATGCCTTCAATCCGTTCATAAATTTTCAGCACTTTGAATGGCGTGCAGATTTCCGCAGGAGGAAAACCTATGTCCAGACCGCAGTGACAGAGTATGATCAAATTCAAATCACGGCAGCAGCGCAGCAGATCCAGAATCCTCCGCTCATCGAGGTCAAAATTTTGATAGTAGGGATGCAACTTGATGCCCTTCAGTCCACTTTGTGCGATCTTCTCGAGTTGTTTGAAAAGTTCAGGATGATCCGGATGAACCGATGCAAAGGGTATCAGTCTCTGATATTTCGGTATTTCCATACGTCGCTCCTGAATTGCAGTCGAGAAACGGATAATGCTGTCAAACTGTTCGGGTTTAGTGGCAATCGGACACAACACCGCCCGGTCAATGCCGGCTTTATCCATCTGATCAGTCAACTGAAGCACCGTGCCGTCACCGGCAGCTTTCAGCGGTTCCCGCGTTTTTTCCTTCAGTGCGGCAACAACCGTCGCGGCGATCTTGTCGGGGAAAACATGGGTGTGAAAATCAATCGTCATGGCTTCCAGGGATTCAGAAATGCCCGTTTGAAATCAAATATTTCAGTGAAGTCCTCAATTGAGTCCTCACCCGATTTGCCCAGCAGACCGGCATCGATCAGATGATAGACTATCGCACCGAAATCATCGGTCTTATGCACTCCCCACAATGTCATCACCGTGTAGCTCAAACATCCGAAACGTCTGAGCGCATACTCTCTGATGCCGTTGGAGAGCTCCTGCCCCGACAGATGTCGCGGATGTGACGGCTCTTTCCGGCTGATTCTTGCCGAAGTAACCCGCAAGGCGTCCATGATGAAATAGTAGGCGTTCACCTTATATTTTCCATGCGTCGCAGCGAGATCAGCTATTACTCTGTTGATATTATTCGACATTCAGGGTAATCCGGTTCTGAATTTCATTTACCTGCTCTTCCGATTCGTAAAGTTTTGAATTATGCCAGTTGAGCTTCGTGTTGTTCCAGCGGGGGATGATGTGGAAATGAACGTGCGGTACACTCTGTGTGGCGCACTTGCCGTTGTTCTGCAGCAGATTGAATCCGTCGCAGGGCAGCTTCTTCAGCAGGTGAGCTGCAATGTTACGTGTACACAGAATCAAGGTTGCAAGGTTTGTGTCAGAGAGATCCGTAATGAATTCGGCATGAACTTTCGGCACAACCAGTGTATGACCAATCTCAAAAGGAGCGATGTCCATAAAAGCAAAACAATTTTCGTCCTCATAAATTTTTCTGGAGGGAATGATGCCCTGGATGATCTTACAGAAAATGCAGTCAGCGTTGTACATAAGCTCTCCCTTTGTTTTCAAATTGCTATTCTTGCAACTATTCGGAAAAAAAACAAGGAGTTGCTGTCACTTTTGTGTGAGAAAATCTGTAGCCAGCTCAACGGCGCGTGTCGCCATGCGATTGTTGGCTTCAACGGTGTCCGAAGCGCAATGCGGCGTCATGATCATATTCGGAAGTGTACGCAGGTCCTTATCCGGTTGTGCCGGTGTATATGGTTCCGCAGCGAAAACGTCCATGGCCGCGCCGGCCAGATGCTCTGTTGCGAGTGCATCAAAAAGTGCTGCTTCATCTACGATACCGCCGCGGGCGGTATTGATTAAAAAAGCTCCTTTTGGCAAGAGTCCGATGCGTCGCACATCAATCATTTTACGGGTATTATCTATTAACGGCAGATGGATGGAGAGAATATCCGCCTGCGGCAGAAGATCATCAAGGTGCTGTGAATATTTTTTTAC
>JAGYOL010000159.1 GCA_018399555.1 Kiritimatiellia bacterium
GCTTTGGAGCGCGGTGATCCGGTAAGTGCTTTAAACAAGATGATCTTGCTGTGCCAAGGCGTAGTTCCGCTTGAGGGACGAAGACTGGTCGGCCTTATGTTATGTGCGACTGAGTCGCATGTTGTATCGGAAGGGAAGTTTTAGGGTTACAATGAATATGGATGAATTGAACAGACAGATTAAAGCCTGCCGTAAATGCCGACTGGCGGAAACCCGGCTCAATGTTCTCTGCGGTGAAGGTAGCTTGCAGGGCAGAATCATGCTGATTGCCCAGGCACCGGGCGAGACAGAAGACCGTGAGGGGCGGATGTTTATCGGGCCTTCGGGTCGGGTGCTTGATGATCTGCTGAGTGCAGCCCGGGTGCCCAGAAGCAGGCTCTATATAACCAACCTCGTAAAATGTATGCTTCCGAAATACCGTAAGCCGAAGCAGGATGAAATCGAAGCGTGTTTCGAATGGCTGGACAGGGAAATTCAGCTGGTAAATCCGGATGTGCTGGTGCCGCTAGGTTATTATTCAGCCAAGTATATCTTCGCGAGATATGGCCTACATGTTCCCTCGAAAAAAGAGTTCTGTTCGTTAGTGGGCCGATTAGTTTTGGTTGAAGAGATTAAAATACTGCCTCTTTCACATCCGGCGGTGTTACTTCACCAGCCGCATTTCCAAGAGAGAGTGACTGTAAATGCTACCTTCACGCTTTCCTTCGCGATTGCGGCCCCAATAGGGATGCAATGGAACTTTATTTTCCGCACCGTCCCCTTTGTTCGCATTACTTTGTATCTCGGTTCTCAGCGATGCGTTCAAAGACGCCGGGTTTCCAGCTCTCTTTAAAGATATCAGGCAGCCGTTCGGTTGCCAACCTGCGGAAGGGTGTGGTATCAATCGGCACAAAGGTTACTCCGGCAGCTTCCAGTTTGGCGCGATAGTCGCTCTCAGCCCGCTCCACCTCCAGATTGTGCCAGCGGGTGGCATCGGCCAATGCCCGATAAAATACCTCTTTTTCGTCAGCATTCAGACGCCGTTCAATCGATGGGCCGACAGCCGGAATGTAAAAACTTATCAGATGACGCGTCTCCATCACATATTTCTGAACTTCATGCAGATGGCAGGCGTAGATCGTGGCCAATGGATTTTCCTGTCCGTCAACTACTCCTAGTTTCAAAGCCATGAACATGTCGGTGAAGGGAACCGGCGAGACGTTGGCGCCGAAGGTTTTCCAGGATTCGATATACATGGTCAGCTCAGGCACGCGCAGTTTGAGCCCGGCTAAGTCGGCTGGGCTCTGCACTTTGCGCGATGTTGTTGTCAGATAGCGTGGTCCGCGATACCAGGGCTGCATCAGATGCGTTGAGGTGCGTTTCAGCATGCTGGCACGCAACTCCGCTCCAATATCGCCATTCCAGACCGCTTCCAGATGTTCGTAGTCGCGCCAAAGGAATGGCGCTTCAAACATGCCGTACTCCGGCGCGTACCAGCCCACAACGGCCAGTCCGGTGACGATGATATCAATGCCGCGCAGTTTCAACCCTTCCACTAACTCACGTTCGTTGCCGAGCTGGCCACTGGGATAAAGGCGCACTTCGAGTGCGCCGTTCGACTCTTTTGCAACCTGCCGCGCAAATTGCTCTGCCGCTTTGTGCAGCAGCTCTGACGGACCCGGTGTGTATGCGAAACGGATGATCTTAGGTTCTGATTTTTTCGCGCAACCCTGAAATAATATCATAGCGCACAACAGGATAGCTGTAAATCCGCAGTTGATAAATCTCATTTTAAATTGCCTCCTGAAATATTAACGAGCCAGAGTGAAATCTCCGGTATGAAGGTCACCAGCAGCAGTACAACAATCAGCATAACCAGAAATGGACGCGATTGTCGTACAATCGCCGGTACCGGCACTCGTGTGATGCCCGACATGACAAACAGCAACATGCCCACAGGCGGTGTTAACAGGCCGATCATAATCGCAAGTTGAAAAACAACGCCGAACTGAACAACATCAATCTTGTATGCCTGCAATACCGGCAGCAGCAGGGGAGTTAAAATGATCATTATGCTGCCGCCTTCCATGAACATGCCGAGAATAAGAATGAAGCCCAGCAGCAACAGCAGCAGCAGGGTGCGGCTCTGCGTGGCGGCCTGCAAAGAGCCGATTAAATTGACGGCATTGACCTCGCGTGTGATCAGAAATCCGTAGCAGGAGGCACAGGCGATGATCAACATGATTGTCGCAGTGCGCCGCGCTGTGATCAGTAGAATTGCCGGCAGATCGCTGAGCTTCAATGAGCGATAGAAAACAAAGGCTGCCAGCAGTCCGTAACCGACCGCTAAAGCGCCTGCTTCAGTGGGAGTTACCAGTCCGCCGAAAATTCCGCCTAGAATAATGACCGGCATCAACAGGGCAGGCAGTGCACCGAGAAAGCTCTCGCGCATTTCTCTGCGGCTGTGACTCTCACCTTTTGGGAAGCTGTGCCGGTGTGCAGACCAAAGGCACACCAGCAGTGTGCCGACCCCCAGAACAATGCCCGGAACTGTTCCCGCCAGAAATAGTTTGCCGACCGATGCTCCTGAAACTGAAGCGTAAATAATAAAACCGACACTGGGCGGTATGATCGGTCCGATCGTGGCGGCCGCGGCATTGAGCGCTGCGGCGTATTCACGCGGATATCCTTTTTTTGTCATCATCGGAACCATTGTCGAGCCGACCGCCGCGGCACTGGCGATAGCGGCGCCTGAGACCATGGCCAGTAGCACATTGACTGCAACAACCACATAGGAGAGTCCGCCGCGCGGCGGGCCGATCAGCGCCAGTGTCAGACGCATCAGACGTTTGGTGATACCCGCCGCGTTCATGATTTCGCCAGCCAGTAGAAAAAAGGGCAGCGCCAACAGGACTAGATTGTCGGTGCCCACGCAGATACGCTGTGCCACGAGCATCGGTGACATCTCGGTGAATAACATAACATATAACAGTGATGTTAAACCCATCGAGTATGCTACCGGCATACCCAGCACAAGCAGCATAATCATCATTAAAATCAAGAATTGCATTCAGCGCCTCATTTCTCGGTTGCCGGTTCGGTTGCAGCCTCATCAACATCCATCTCCCGGTACTCTCCGCGTACAAGGCGACGCGCCACATACCACAGACTCAGCAGTGCGGTGCAGGGCAGTGCTGCGTAAAAGAGCAGATTCAACGGCCATTGCAGTGCGGAGGTCAAGGTTCCCTGGGTGGCGTAAACCCACATGAAACCGAGAACAATCATTGCGAACTGAAAGAGGCCGATTGCACACAGCGCCAGACATTCAATGCCGCGCTGCAACTGCGGCGGCAGTTTGCCGACAAAATAATCGACGCGGATATGTTCGCGTTCACGCAGTGCGATCGCGGCCCCCAGCAGGGTGAACCAGACGAAGAGATAGCGCACCAGTTCGTCGCTCCAGGATAACGACTGATTAAGCGCGTAGCGGAAGAAAACCGCTGTCAGTACAATAATCGACAGCGATGCGCTGAGTACCGTCAGCAGCGCATCAGCACCTCGATCGACAATCTTTTGAAGCGAATTCATTGGTATACCTCGTTTCAGAGCGGCATTACGCAAGTTGGCACAGCCCGCGTTAGTCTGCTACAACTCTTGTTTTTACGCTGTCAATTCCTATTAAAAAAGTGCCTGAGCCTCTGCTTTTATCAGGATAGCCCTCGCCAAAATAGATCCAGTTTGCCTCAGGCGCATGTGATACTTCGACAACCTCACGCTTGTCAATCTGCAGCGCGGTGCGGTGCGCACCGGTTGTTATTCTTAATTTGTACCATCTGTTTGATTCGAACTCCCCGCAGTCAACAACTGAAAGAGCGTGTTCAAGCGTGATGCGGTTGTCGCGTGCCACAATCCGCGCCGGGAGGTTGGCGTCGCCGACAGTGCAGAGCGTCAGGTTGTCGGCACTCGTAATCGAGCATGAAAATTCCAGTTCCACCGTATCGCCTTGTGCTCGTTCGTTTGCGCTAAGCTCCACACCGGCTGAGGCCGCACCGTGAATCTGTAATTGCTGGCTGCCGTCAGATGATTTGATTACGGCGCACGCTGTATGCGGTAGGGATTTGTTGTCGGGAAGCTCGAATCCCGAGTTCAGAGCGTTAAGTTTATCGGCTCGCAAAAGTGTGTTGGTGCCGTATAGTGTCAGCGAGCGTACACGCCCCTCAAATGCCGCGAGTGAGCTGTGCTGCAGATTCGCGCCAAAGAGAGTTGCGGAGTCGCCGGTCAAAGTTTTTTTGCCGGGTTTGAATTTCTTTACTTCGGTTTTGTCATTAACTGTGAATTGCACTCTGCCTGCCGGGTAGTCGATCTCGACTTCCAGAGTGCTCCAGCGGTCTAACGGCACCGGTATGGTGGAGCGGATATTATATGCCGGATTTCCCATGTGCACGAAGCAAGTGCCGGTGACGCCCCAGACCACTCCCCTTGAGTGTGTACGGTTGTCAAAGAGCACACCGGTTGTGTCGGGGTGGATAACGGCCTGCGCTTTAAAGTGGTGTTGCTGCACTGCAGGATTAGTTCTGCACTTCAAAGAAGCACCACCACGGAGAAGAATTACGCCATTGGTGATTGTACATTGACGCGGAACCGGGATGTTATTGCGCGGGTAGATATAGAGCTGATCTGCGGCAGGCAACGGAGTTAATTTAACGACGCGGATGTTGCGCAGTGCGCACTCTCCCTGGCTGTAACAGACTATCAATGAGTTGTTGTGGATATCCATCTGCGGATAGGCGACTTGAGGCTGATGCTCTGTTAAGCCGATACCGGCGGTATAATCAATGCCGCCACCGCGGTTGACAAAGAGTGCGAGGTTAAGTCGATCTTTGCAGAAGATGCCGGCTGGCCAGTCGTTGTGAATCATCAGGTAACGTTCGGAATCGGGTTGACGCAGCAGGTGCATGCGGGAGACAACCGAGTGCAGCGGCACAAATTGGTGTGGAGTCCAGGTTGAACCGCTATCGCTGGAAAAGGAGCAGACCAACGCGGTTTGTGGTGTGATGGCGGCATCTTCAAAGTGACTGATAAGATTATTTCGGGCGAACATCAGTACTGTGCCGTTCGGCTGTTCGCAGACAGTTGGTTCCCACTGACGCCAATCGTGCTCAGGAATGATGGCACCGGGTGAGACCTGCCAGCTTGTCCCGTTGTCATCGCTGTAAATTACGCTGTCGCGTTTTTCCCGCTGATACCAGTTGTTCTGACCCTTAGGCGCGTTTTCGGATTGCGGACCGATCATTGTGACCGGCGCGAGGATGCGCCCACTGCTGAGGCGCAGCGGGTTCTGGGTGGGGAATATTCTGAAGCTTTTGCCGTCGATTACCGGTTCCGCTTTGTCGTCAAAGAGAATTAACTGGTTGCGCCATAAACCGCCGGGTTTGTCAAGAATCGAGAGATAACAGCCGTTATGCTGGTCTTTCGAGTTCTGACTCCATAATGCCCAGAGGGCGTTGTCGATTACCAGTAGATTCGGCTGCCACTGTGTGCCCTGCGTGCAGGGAATCGGATTGACGCTGAGTTTTGGATCGGAGAAAAGAGCCTCTGGGGCTGACCATTGCATCCCATCTTTACTAGTGCTGACATAATTTAGCTGACCGGGTGCCCCCTCCGCCGGAATTGTGTTGGCATTCCAGATGCAGAACCAGCGGTCCTGAAACCAGGCAATAGAACTATCGTGGTTGTAGCGTAGCGGCTGTTCGATTGCATCGACAACAAAAGCGCGCTCGATGCGCGGCTGATAAACCGCATAGCTCCGCCACGCGGACTCTGTTGCCGTGACATTTCCTGCGGCCGCACTGATAAAAAGCGCGTTCAGGAAACAAACGAGTCTGTTGTTTTGTAATCTATCTGTTTTCATATTGTTGGTTTCATAGTCCCGCATGTGCGGGACTGGTTCAAGGTTTGAAGGCTTATTGCGACGACACAGTC
>JAGYOL010000016.1 GCA_018399555.1 Kiritimatiellia bacterium
GATAACCAGGAGAGCGATGGTTCATGGAATCCCGCGCGCCATGGCGGTTCTAAATCATATCAGCCGGCACTGACGGCCCTAGCGACGCTGGCGTTGCATAAATCCGGCGATGCCTTTAACTACGAGGTGCTCCGCGCCAGACGCTATCTGAACGAAATTCAGAATCCGGATGGTTCGTTTGGAACCGGTAAGGGGCGTGAACGCTTTTACAACCAGGCGATGGTTACCTATACTTTGGCGATGATCGGTACCGATAATGACAATCCGGCTGTGTTGGAAAGAGCGGTTGAGCTGATTAAACGGGATCAGAGTGCTGCGGGCGGCTGGGATTACACTGCCGGTTCCGAAGGAAACTCAGCGATTACCGCCTGGCAGATACAGGCTCTGGCTGCGGCAGAACAGGTCGGCGTACGCGGAGCTCACGCAACTGTCAAAAAGGGGCTGCGCTGGTTGCGCGGTATGACCGATAGCAGCGGAGGTGTTTCCTACAAACGCGGCTCCTCAGCTCTCTCCGATACCGTGAACGCACTGACCGCCCATACCCTTCTGACCGCCGGTGCGGCTTTTCCGGAATTGAGCTCAACCGGACAGCGTATTGCGGCCTCTCTCGACCTGATGCCGTCGGACAAAGCCGGTGCTGATCTTTATCGCGACAGCATGAAAGTCCGTGCGTTAAAAGCGGCTGGCGCAAATGACTCCGCCGAGATGCTGAAAAATCAAATCGTCAAAGCGGGTTCCGCCCCGTATCGGGATCAATGGAGTAAAATCGGCGGACGTCTGTATGTCGAGTCGTTAAACTCTCTGACACGTACATTCTGAAGCGGACTTTGCCCGCAACCTTGAGATCACAGGTCGACTTGTTGTCCGGCGAAGCCTCGGCGAAGACGGAAGGTCAGAACCAGCGCAACGGATTACTGCCGCTTTTCAGCGTTGTATTGCGAACAAATACCCCAGGTATAAGTTTTCTGCTGACAATTGGTGAAACCTGCACAACCAAGCAGTTCAAGCATCTCATCGCCTTGCGGTACACACTCGATTGAACGCTGAAGATAGGTGTATTCACACCGTCCGCTTGTGAACAGATGTTCCGCCAACGGAATAAACGAATTCAGATAAAAATCAAACAACCGCGCCGACAGACCGGCATGGGGACGGGAGAGCTCCAGAATAACAATTCTGCCGCCGGGGCGCAGGGTACGGTGTATTTCGCGATAGCCCTCGATGATACTTTCAAAATTTCGAAGACCGAAAGCCGACACAACAAGATCAAATCGGTTGTCGGCAGCTGAGAGTCGCAGTGCATCCCCCTTCACAAAGGTTATACGCTGCTGCACGCGGTGTCTTACAGCTTTTTTCCGCGCCAGTGCCAGCATCTCGCTTGATAGGTCAACAGCGGTAATGTGTGCACCTGGCAAAGCCCGGGCAGTCATGATGGCCATATCACCGGTGCCGGTGGCCAGATCAAGTATCCGGTCAGGTGCCAGCCTCTTTATGTAGCTGACGGTGTGACGGCGCCAGATCGTGTCGATTCCGCAGGAGAGCATCCGGTTTGCCAGATCATAGCGCCGTGCGATTCGATCAAACACCTCTTCAATCTGAGCGGTTTTGGAGCGTTCAGAGCCGTAAGGTTTAAGCGACTCAACTTTGCGGCAGAGATTCGCGTTTTCCCCGTCAAAAGTCATTATCACTCCTGTAAAAGCCATACCCTGGTTATTATCAGCAAAAAAAGCCCGGGTTTGCGTAAACCCGGGCCTTATAACTCAATCTGAGGTGTCGGTTCAGGCCTTGGGCAGTGCGGCCAGCGTCTTCAACATCTCATAGTTCTCCCGGAACTGCTCTTCGGCCGTTTTTAACATCTCTTCGGCTTTTTCGTTGACCGATGTCAGCTGTTTGAAGCGAATCTCACTGCTGGCGGTCTCGGCAAATGAGATACTCGGCTCCTTGCTGTCGAGTTGCAGCGGATTTTTACCCTCGGCACGCAGTTCAGGATTATAACGATACAGCGGGAAGTGCCCGCTCTGAACGGCGATCTTCTGCTGATCGAGTCCATGAGCCATATTGATGCCGTGCGCAATACAGTGCGAGTAGGCAATCACCAGGGCCGGTCCGTCGTAGGCATCAGCTTCGGCGATGGCTTTGACCGCCGCAGCGGGATTTGCACCCATCGATATTTGCGCGACATAGATGTTTTTGTAGGTCATCGATATGGCACCCAGGTTTTTCTTCATCTGCGGTTTGCCGGAAGCTGCGAATTTGGCAATAGCACCGAGCGGTGTCGATTTCGACGCCTGGCCGCCGGTGTTTGAGTAAACCTCGGTGTCCAGCACAAGCATCTTGATGTTGCGTCCCGAGGCCAGTACGTGATCCAGTCCGCCATAGCCGATGTCATAAGCCCAGCCGTCACCACCAAGCACCCAGACCGATTTTCTGATCAGATAGTCGGCTACGGATAGCAGGTTTTTAAGCGTGGCGCAACTGTCGCAGCCTTGGCATGCATCACTGATTTTCTTGACACTCGTTTTGAGTTCGGCTACCAGAGAACGCATCTCTTCGATCCCCTCAGGGTTGCTTTGATCAACTCCGAGTATCTTCTGTGCCAGCTCTTTGAGCTTTGCGTCACTTTTGTCATCTGCAATGACGCCTGTCAGAATCTCCCTCGCGTATTCCTGGAGCTTGTCGGCTGTCAGACGCATACCGAAGCCGAATTCGGCGTTGTCTTCGAAGAGCGAATTGCTCCAGGCCGGACCGCGTCCGTCAGCTCGCGTACAGTATGGCGTGGTGGGCAGGTTGCCGCCGTAGATAGAAGAGCAGCCGGTCGCGTTGGCAATCAGCAGCCGGTCGCCGACTAGCTGAGTCAGCAGTTTTACATAGGGTGTTTCTCCGCACCCGGCACAGGCACCGGAGAATTCGAAGAGCGGACGTTTCAACTGACTGCCCTGAATGGTTACAGGGTTGATCTTGCTGATGTCGGCCTCAGGGATATTGAGGAAGAAGTCGAAGTTTTCGGCCTCAGCGGCCCGCAGCGGAATCTGCTCTGTCATGTTGATGGCTTTACGTCCTTCAACCTCCTTGTTTTTGGCCGGACAGCGCTCCACGCAGAGTCCGCACCCGGTGCAGTCCTCCGGAGCGCACTGGATCGTGTATTTGTAGCCCGGATAAGCTTTGGAGAGCATACCTTTGACATCGGCTGATTTGAAGGTTTCCGGTGCATTTTCCAGCTGCTCGGGAGAATAGACCTTGCCGCGGATGGCGGCGTGCGGACAGACCAGCGAACACTGCATGCACTGAATACAGAGATCAGGATCCCATGCCGGAATCGAGAGCGCGATATTGCGCTTTTCCCACTGAGTCGTCGCGGTCGGCCAGGTTCCGTCATCGGGAATGGCGGAAACCGGCAGCTCGTCACCCTGCTGTGCCATGATTTTAGCAGTCACATTCTTTACGAAATCAGGTGCCTTGTCGGAAACCACTGCCGGCTTTTTAGCTTTGCCGGCGGGCTTGTCAGGATAATCGACCTTGACAACTGCGCTGGCGGCCGCGTCGATTGCGTTCCAGTTCATCTTGACCACAGTATCACCCTTTTTGCCGTATGTCTTTTTGGCGGCATCTTTGAGTGCTTTGATTGCAGCTTCCGCCGGAATTATGCCGGAGATTTTAAAGAATGCGGTCTGCATCAGAGTGTTGATACGTCCGCCGAGCTTCAGCTCCAGGTCAAGCTTGTGAGCATTGACAATGTAGAATTGGAGTTTTTTACCGATAATCTGTTCCGCTACCTCATCCGGCAGGTGTTCCCAGACCTGATCAGCATCAAAGGGCGATGCCAGCAGGAAGGTTCCCCCCTCTTTGATAGTAGCGAGCATGTCATACTTCTCCAGGAAAGAGAACTGGTGGCAGGCCACGAAATCGGGGTGTGTGCAGAGGTAGGGGCTGCGGATCAGTTTAGGTCCGAAACGCAGATGAGAAACGGTGATTGCTCCCGCTTTCTTGGAGTCATAAACAAAATAACCCTGCGCATAATTTTCGGTGTCGGTTCCGATAATTTTGATCGAATTCTTGTTGGCACCAACGGTTCCGTCGGAGCCCAGTCCGTAAAACATGCACTCCTTGCGGCCTTCTGCATCAAGGGTGAAGTCACGCGGGGTTTCCAGACTCAAACCGGTAATATCATCGGTGATATTGACCGTAAAGTTGTTTTTCGGTTTGTCTGAAGCGGCGTTGTTGAAAACCGCTTTGACATTGGCCGGTGTGAAATCCTTGGAGCCCAGACCGTAACGACCGCCGTAGGTGGGAATCCAGTGCGGAACATTAATCAGTTCTTCCTGCATGCCGACACCGATTGCGGTACGGACATCGGCGTAAAGCGGTTCGCCTACTCCGCCGGGCTCTTTGGTGCGATCCAGCACCGTCAGGGTTTTGGTGGTCTCCGGCAATGCCAGAGCGAAGGATTTGATGCAGAAGGGACGATACAGACGTACCTTGATCACACCCACCTTTTGGCCAGCGGCCACAAGCTGCTCCACGGTTTCATGCACGGTTTCGGCACCAGAGCCCATGATAACGACTACATGCTCGGCATCCGGTGCGCCGACATAATCGAAAAGTTTGTACTGACGCCCGGTCAGCTGTGCGAATTTATCCATGTGTTTCTGCACAATCTGCGGACAGTTATCATAGTATTTGTTGACGGTTTCGCGACCCTGGAAGAAGACGTCGGGATTCTGAGCGGTACCGCGCAGCGATGGCCTCTCGGGGTCGAGCGCACGGGCGCGATGCGCCGCAACCAGCTCATCGTCAATCATGGCGCGCACGGTTTCATTGCTGACATCATCGATTTTCTGCACCTCATGTGACGTGCGAAAGCCGTCAAAGAAATGCAGGAAGGGCACGCGGGCTTCCAGAGTTGCGGCATGACTGATCGTCGCCAGATCCATTACCTCCTGCACACTGTTGGATGCCATCATGGCAAAACCGGTCTGGCGGCAGGCCATCACATCACTGTGGTCACCGAAAATCGAGAGTCCCTGGCAGGCCAGTGAACGTGCGGTGACATGAAAGACGGTCGGTGTAAGTTCACCGGCTATCTTGTACATGTTGGGAATCATCAGCAGCAGACCCTGCGAGGCGGTAAAGGTGGTTGTCAATGCGCCGGTTGTCAGGGCACCGTGTACCGCACCGGATGCGCCGCCCTCAGACTGCAGCTCCGCGACGTGCGGGACAGACCCCCAGATGTTCTTCATCCCTTTGGAGGCCCACTCGTCGTTCCACTCACCCATCGGGGATGAGGGGGTGATCGGATAAATGGCAGCTACTTCACTGCAGGCAAATGCAATTTGCGCGGCGGCCTGATTGCCGTCCAGCATTATTTTTTCTGACATCTTATATCTCCTTGGTGTTAAAAAACCGACAGGCGCATGCAGACTCTTCTGATGCGCCTGAAATCATATTATTTCTTCAATGCCGTGCGGACCTCATCAAGGTGTCCAGCTGAACCGAGCAGAACGTTCTTCTCCGCGATGAATTTGGCGTACTCCGGCATAAAGACCTTGCCGGGGCCGCGCAGATCGAACTGATCAGGGTGGTCGCGGAAGAATTCGCGGTGTACCCGGCACCAGACGAGACGGCCGTCGGTGTCGATATTGATCTTGGTCACGCCGAGTTTCGCTGCCCCCAGAAACTGGCTGGCGTCAACTCCGCTGGCTCCCTTAATATCACCACCAGCTTCGTTGATGCGCCTGACCTCTTCCGGTGGTACGGATGATGAACCGTGCATCACCAGCGGAAATCCGGGCAGACGTTTCTGAATCTCCTCCAGAATGTCGAAACGCAGCTTTTGATCGCCGGAGAATTTGAATGCGCCGTGCGATGTGCCGATCGCACAGGCCAGGGAATCACAGTTGGTCTGCTTGACAAAATACTCGGCCTCATCCGGCTGGGTGTAAACGTGTTCGGCGGCGACAACATCCTCTTCAACCCCCTTGAGCAGTCCCAGTTCGGCTTCAACCACCAGCCCTTTGGCATGTGCTGCATCCACAACACGCTTGGTGATTTCAATATTCTTTTCAAGTTCGTAGTGCGATGCGTCGATCATTACCGAGCTGTACACCCCCGAGTCGACGCAGTCCATACAGGTCTCTTCATCACCATGATCCAAATGCACGGCAAAAACCGCTTCGGGGAAAATTTCGTCGGCTGTCTGCATCAGCGCTTCCAACATACGTTTGTGTGTGTAGGAACGGGCACCCTTGGAGAGCTGCACGATAAAGGGCGCTTTGCTTTCGACATTGCCTTTGAACAAGCCCATCGTCTGTTCAAGGTTGTTGATGTTGTAAGCGCCGATAGCATACTTGCCATAGGCCTGCTGGAATAGTTCTTTTGTGGTGACAATCATGGTTGACTCCATTGTTTAAGTGTTAAATGCCTTTGAAAATCGGGTATAAAGCCGCGTTTCTGTAAATGATGGTTTTAAATTATACAGATTCCGGCCTCCATTCACAAGGGTAAAGGGGTAAGATGCCGGCTGAAAAGTTCCGCCGCTATGAGAAGGCGGCTGAGGACCGCCAACATGGCTGATAATCTCAACCGCCAGGTCAAAAGAAGAACTAGAACAGCGTCGCTGTTTTCGAATGAGGAACCGTTGCTGAGGCTTGTGACAGCCGTTGTTAGCGAGATAAGTGACGAATGGGAAGCGGGAGATGTTTGTTTGAATGTTAAAAGGATGCAACTTTGAGCACACAATTTTTTTCAACTCCCCGGTTGCCCTTTTGTGATGGTGATACGGAGAGCTGCAGCATCTTCCGAATCAAGTGTGTAACCTCTGGCGATGCGATAGCCGGGAATCCAGATTACTTCGTCACCGCAGGCAATGACCGGCATTGTGTCGCGCAGATGGCGCGGAATTTTTGCATCGATCATGATGTCTTTGATTTTGCGACTGCCCTGAAAGCCTGTCGGTGCTATGCGGTCGCCCGGTTTGCGTGACCGTACGATCAGGTTTCTACCGGCAAGTTTTGATGCGTCGAGGGAACAGAGTGCGGGATAGATGCCGATGCCGGGCGTTATGGATTTTATGCCACGGGATGCGGAGGTTTCGATCAGATAATCCGCCCACTGGATTGAGCCTCCGATAATCAGCTCGACAGAGGATGGTCTTTTACGCTGAAATTCAGATTGAATAGAGAGCAGTTCTCCGCAGATGACAAGTCGGTAATTCCTGTCCAGCTGCATTGTACGTGCGGTATCGGTGTTTCGGCAATGTGCGAGAATTGAGTCGACTGTTTTAAGTCCGGCAGCGTGTGCCGAATTATTTTTAAAGAGCCACAGACGCAGAATGCGCCGCTGGATGGCGGGGGGGTGTTTGAGCAGTGCCGCGATCAGGAGTGCCCCGTTGTATTGCAGGGAGGCAAGCGCACCTTCGGCAATTTCCTGCAGAAACGCCTCGTCATCGCGTAATGATTCAGCGGAACGGCAGAGGGATGCATTGATATCCGGCGAAAGATTTTCGCGTAAAAACGGCATGACGCAGTGTCGTACGTTGTTGCGAGGGATATCACAGTCCAGATTACTGCGGTCTTCATGCCAGGTGAAACGGTGCTCGTTGAGCCAATCACGCAGGACGGCGGAGCTTATCCGCAGCAGAGGACGATAGAAGGTGAGTTTTGTCTGATCATGCTGCGAAGTGATGTTTGAAATCGGTTTCAGCCCTGACAGTCCAGCAATACCTGAACCGCGAGTCAGGCGCAGCAGCACAGTTTCACAGAGATCGTCGGCATGGTGACCGGTGGTGATGGCGTTCAGCCGATTTGCGGAGGAAGCTTCAAAGTAAAACTTCAGACGTTCCTCCCGGGCGGCCATTTCGAGTGAGAGATTTTTGCGTGGGTGCTTCAGCAGTTCGGCTGCTCTGCTGTGGAACTTCAATCTCTGAGTGTCGGCAAGGCGACGGACAAAATCAGCTTCAGCGACCGATTCGGGGCGGAGGCCATGATTGAGATGCAGAACAACCGTTTCGATTCCAGCTGCCCGGCAGAGAGGCGTCAGCAGATGAAAGAGAGCAACCGAATCGGCACCACCGGAAACCGCCACTCCGAGGCGTTGGATGTTCGACGGCAGGATTTGAGTTTCAAAAAAATGTCTTACTACCGGTTCGACTTGCGACACCGTTGTAACGTAGAGTGCTGTGGTGTAATGATCCATGCGTTGAGCGATCCTGTGCATTCAGGTAGTGGCAGTCTTTCAATCCATGCGCTCAATACGATAGAGGTGTTTTTCAGTTCTGACAAGCAGAGATTTGTCGTGAATGGCCGGCGAGGCCCAGCAGCCGCTCTCCAGAGTATTGGTGCCGAGTGTCCGAAAGCGATCAGATGCCTTAACCACGCTGCTGTCGCCGCTTTTATTGAAGAGAAAAATGTTCCCCTCGGCATACACAGGTGAAGCTTCATGCTGTCCACCGATCCGTTCATCCCAGATGATCTCGCCGGTGTCGGCTTTACGGCAGGCCAGTTTAGCGGAGGTCATTGTATAAAAGCGATTATTGATCAGAAGAGGAGAAGGCATATTGGGTACCTGTCGGCTGCTCTGCCAGACAATTCTGTCTGAATCGGTGATGTCGCCGCGGGCTTCAAGGGGGTTGATGCAGAGCATAACCGGTTTAACCACCCCGGCACAGATATAAAGCAGTCCGTCACCGTAGAGCGGACGCGGCACAACCGACCATGCCCGGTATTGTACACGCCATATTTCGCGGCCGTCGGCCAGGTCATAGGCGGCGGCGTAGAGACCGCCTGGGCAGATGACCTGCTTTTGTCCGGCCACTGTTATGACATGGGGGGTGCACGAAGAGTGAACCATACCCTTGAGCTGCTCCTGGCTGTGAACGCGCTCGGTACGCCAGATCGTGGCACCGGTTGTTTTGTCGAGGGCGGTCACAAAGCGCTCGCTTTTGTTGTCGCCGTCAAAGATCATGATCAGTTTGTCGTCGTGAATAACAGGGGAGCTGGCTGCGCCGACATCGTGATAGGTGACATTGAAATCACGGCGCTGCCAGATTGTTTTGCCGCTTTCAGCCGCTATGCAGGCGGTGCCGGCGGCCCCGAAATTGACATAGACCCGGTTGTCTTCCAGTACGGGGGTGGGGGTGGCGAAGCTGTTGCTGCGATGAGACAATTCCGGTTCCGCGACAGTGAAGAGAGTTATATTGCGAGTTATCTCACCGCTCGCAAAATCAACGGCAACCAGATTGCGGGAACGACCTTCGTCGGGAGAGGTTGTCAGCCATATTTTGTCGGTGATGATTACTGGTGATGAATAGCCTTTGCCGGGAATGGCGGTTTTCCAGCGGATATTTTTATTTTCATTCCAAACGGTGGGAAGACCGGTGGCGGATGATGTTCCGTCTCCCTGAGCTCCGCGGAACTGTGGCCATGACTGCGCTGCACTCATCGGCACTGTCGATATCGACAGGACGAAGATAAACCTGATGGCGTTAAGCAGAGTGCGTGTGATAAAGATTTTCATGTTAGTTTTCCCAAAACATCGATCGGCTTAGCCGACTTGGTCAGATCAAAGGAAGTTCGTTTATCTGATCAATCGGGACGGGTGGAATCGTCTTCCAGCGGCATTCATCTTCGGTTGCTCCGTTTTCCTGTATGAACATATGCCGCCAGCGTTTCTGAAAGAGCAGTCCATTGCGAATAACAACAGCCTGGTTACGGACGGCGGGTGTTCCCTGGGTGGTCACGCTTTCAAAGTGATACATCTCGACATTCGGAGTGTAAACAGCTTTGTAACCTGCCTCACGCAGACGGTAGCAGAGGTCGAAATCTTCAAACTGAACCGGGTGGAAGGCTTCGTCGAAACCGCCGTACTTTTCCAGCAGTGCGGCGGGAATCATCAGACAGGCACTGATCAGACATTGCACGGTGCGGGGCTGGTTGAAAGCAGGGGTGTTGATGGCCTCACCACGTCCTCTGAAACAGACATGTCCGCGTCCGGAGATGCTGACCCCGGCGCACTGAATCGGATAGGGTTCCCAAGTATAGACCATTTTGGGACCGACCATACCGATCTTCCGGTCGGAGTCGAGTACCGCACGCATTTCGGGCATCCATCTGACGGTGCGCGGTGCCACGTCATTATCGGTGAAAACGATATATTCGCCCTGTGCTGCGGTAATCGCCTGATTACGTGCGTATGAGCAACCGATATTCAAACTGTTGTGAATAACCGTAACCGGCACATCATGCTTTTTGCCAAGTCCTTTGAGCTCGTTGTCACACCACTCTTTACTGCCGTCGGTTGAACCGTTGTCAACCACTATCATCTCCCAGCTCTGATCGCAGGACGAGTTTCGAATCAGCGCACTCAGGCAGCGCCGGGTGCATTCCAGTTTATTGTGAGAGAGAGTGATGAGTGAATAGGTCATACCGGGCTTCACATTTTATTCCGCCAGGGCAAGATCAGAGGCGGCCTTGGTTATCGACTCAAGAGAGGGCGTGCAGGCACTCTCAAGATTTTTAGCGGAGGGCACCGGCAGATCGGCACCGGCGTGGCGTTTAACAGGGTAGTCGAGATACTCAAAGGCGGCTTCGTTGATGCGCGCCGCGATTTCAGCGGCGATTCCGCCGGTCAGCGGAGCCTCTTCCACAATCAGCACCCGTCCGGTTGCTTTGACGGATGCCAGAATGGTTTCGGTGTCGAGTGGTGCCAGTGTACGCAGATCCACTACTTCGACCTGGATATCCTCTTGTGCAAGTTGCTCGGCAGCGCGCAACGCCAGTACTGTCATGTAGGACCAGGCGATGATCGTAATATCCTCGCCGCGGCGGGCGATTTTCGCTTTGCCGAGTTCAGACGGTCCGGGCAGAGTGTCGCCCACCTGGAAACGCATCGGATAGAGCAGCTTATGTTCCAGAAAAATAACCGGGTTGTTGTCGCGGATGGCACCCTGCAGCAGGGCGGAGGCATCTTCGGCGTCGGAAGGCGCGACAATCTTGAGGCCGGGTACACCGAAAAAGATTCTTTCCAGGGATTGGGAGTGGGTGGCGCCGTATCCGCGACCTGCACCGGGGGGGGTGCGCAGCACGAGGGGGCAGGGTTGTCCGTAAATCGGATGCAGCTTGGCCGCCATATTGATCAACTGATCGACGGCCAGGGTGATGAAATCCATGAACATGATTTCGATGACCGGTCGCTGGCCGCCGACTGCGGCTCCGATGGCAATTCCGGTGATGGCCTGTTCAGTGATCGGGGTGTCACGCACCCTTTCTTTGCCGAAAATTTCAATCAGACCGCGCGTTACACCGAAGGCACCGCCGTAAATTCCGATATCTTCTCCCATCAGTAATACGGTCTGGTCACGTTGCATTTCCGCTTCCAGTGTTTCACGGATTATTTGAGTAAAGGTTATGTTTCGCATAAACTGAATGCCGTGTGTTTTTATATTTTTGCTTGTTTCAGGGATTACGGAGAGAACAGGGAGTTTTGAAACTCATCCAGCGATGCTTCAGGAGCCTGCTCGCAACGTTGGACCGCCTCTTCAA
Organism: Kiritimatiellia bacterium; assembly: GCA_018399555.1. Lineage (GTDB taxonomy): Bacteria > Verrucomicrobiota > Kiritimatiellia > RFP12 > UBA1067 > M55B167. The sequence goes on from JAGYOL010000016.1 coordinate 11,535, forward strand.
TCTGCTGAGCGGTCTGCTGTTGAATCAGCTCAATTTCCGATTCGGAGGCAATCTTCCGTTCAATCAGTGTTTTTTCAAAGGTTTTGACCGGATCTTTCTTCCAGGCATTCTCCTCTTCTTCACGGCTGCGATAAACACGCGGATCGCCGCGTGAGTGACCGGAAAGACGGTAGGTGAGACACTCGATAACAGCCGGTCCTTTGCCTTGCCGTGCCTTATCGGCATGGTGTCGGACGCACTCGCGTACCTCTTCAAAATCGTTGCCGTCAATTCTGATGCCGGGAACTTTCAGAGCTGCGGCGCGATCGGCCACACAGGGATTGGCAAGTCCGCGAACGGTGGCAGTTGACATTGCGTAGCCGTTATTTTCGATGACATACAGAATCGGCAGGTTCCATAGGGCCGCCATGTTGAGGGACTCATGAAAAACACCTTGGTTAGAGGCACCGTCGCCGAACATGCATATGGCGACGCGTCCGGTTTTACGCATCTGTGCATCCAGGGCGATACCGGTGGCGAAAGGGATGCTGCCGCCGGTGATACCGTTGGCTCCGTAGAATCCGATCGACGAATCCATCATCATCTGACTGCCGCCGCGTCCTTTGGAATAACCGATACTTTTGCCGAACAGCTCTGCCATGGCGCGTGCCGGATCGGCACCGCGGGCCAGGAAGTGGCCGTGTCCGCGATGTGTGGTGGTCATTGCGTCACATGGTTGCAATGCCGCAGCCACACCTACTGAGAGTGTCTCCTGGCCGATGCAGGTGTGGGCGGTGCCCATCACACGACCTTCCAGAAAAAGTTTTTCGATTGTCTCTTCAAAATTACGAATCAGCAGCATGCGCCGATAAGCTTCCTGTAAAAGCATTTTCCCCCCATATTTCGAGGCTATGGTATCAAACCCCGTCACTCCTTGCAAGCTAAAGACGATTCCAGGATTTTTCGCTGTACCCCTTTCCTAAGGAAGTTAAAGGCGATCTTTTTACACAATTAAATTTTTTTGAAAATGCGGACAAGTTGTCAGAGAGGCAGAGCTGCCGCCCTGCATAAAAATGCTCAAACTTCAGACGGGAAATAAAAATTTATGGGCCCGCATACACGAAGATCAGCGGAATACAGCCCTCTCCCTGACTTCAGTTTTTAATGATGGGTGTGAGAACCATGTTACGATAGTCCACATCGGTATGGTCTCCCTGCAGAAAGATGGGACCGGGTTGAAACTCGTTCGATGTGATGGCTCCACCGGTACAGCCCATTGCCGGTTGATTGTCGATAATTTTCTGTCCGTTGAGAATCACCGTGACATAGCGGTCGCACAACGTTATGTCGAGTGTCTGCCATTCGCCAGCTTTTTTCTCAGCCGCAACTGTGGGAGTTATGCGCCCATACAAAGCACCCATGTGATGGCAATTCACCGGTTTTCCGTAGCTTTCCGCAATCTGAATCTCGTAAATGCCGCGCAGATAGATACCGCTGTTGCCATGTTCGGGAACCCTGACCTCGGTGGTGAGGCGGAAGTCGTTGAAAACTTTTTCAGTGCGGATGTTGGTGCCATGGCGTTTCTTTCCGCTCGGCCCCGTGACCCTGTTGCTCAGGACGCCGTCTTTAATGCTCCAACAGTTGGGGGCCTTTTCATTCATCACCTTCCATCCGCTGAGATCTTTGTCGTTGAGCAGCTTGATCGGTTCGCCGTACTGCAGAGTACTCAGCTCCGGCGGTGCTCCGTGCGGCGGAATCTTTTTGCCGTTGAAGCTGACCTCATTCCTGAGTTTGCCCTGCTGATCAATAATTCTGCGCTTGATTTTGATAAATTTGCCCTGCACATCCGCTTCATATATCTCGGTGTTCTGTTTGCCGCTTTTTTCTTTTTTGATGCGGGTCATCACCAAAGTATTGCCGCGCAGTTTGGTCGAGTTCATGCCGTATGGTGAACCGCCGCCCCAAAGCATTGAGCTGGTGAGCGAACCGTCGGGTATGCGTTCCACCCCGAGCCAGCCAGCTCTGCCGTTGGGTATTATCAGAGCCCAGTTGCCAACGTAAGCAGCGGCGGCATCGGCCATAAGTGCAAGTGGAGCGCCTATGGCGCACAACAGCGAGACGGCCAGCAGGCCCCCGGTGAAGTTATAGAATCTTTTATTTTTCATAATGCGGTATTCTGGGGTAAAAACGTGCTGGTGACAAGTCAAAATATTGCAATCCGCGCTTCAATATCCTCTCTGGAGATGTTACTATAACAAAACCCCCTTCGAAAACCTTTTCGAACGGCCTCCAGCTATGTTGTCCGGAAATGAGGCAGGGGGTTGCTATGAAGGCAACGGTTAAAAAGGAGGAAAAGATGATTGAACGTCGCAATTTTTTAAAGGTTGTCGGAACCGCACTGACCGGCAGTATGGCTACTGGTTGTTCGGTCTGTCGTTTTGGCAGGAAAAAGAGTGTGCCGCCGCATCTGAAGGATTACGCGGCTCAATATGCCGCTGATCCGCGCACGGCGGCGCAGCAGTGGTTCAAAGAGGCCGGGTTCGGACTTTTCCTGCATTACGGACTTTACTCTCTGCTTGAGGGTGAGTGGAACGGAGTGGAGTCGAAACCGGCTGAGTGGATCATGCTGCGTGCCAGAATACCGATCAGGGAGTATGAAAAACTGGCGGCTCGTTTCAATCCTGCTGAGTTCGATGCTGATTTCATTACCGATCTGGCCCTCGCGGCGGGCATGAAGTACGTGAACCTCACCAGTAAGCATCATGACGGTTTCTGCCTGTTCGATCCGGGCAGGGGCAGCTGGAATTCGGCAGCCGTCAGTGGCCGTGACTTGTGCGGTGAGTTGGCGGAACAGTGCCATAAAAAGGGGTTGGGTTGTTTCTTTTATTATTCACTGCTTGCGGATTGGCACCATCCATACTTTTATCCCCGCAGGTACAATCCGATTGCACGACCTGATTATACTGAAGAGCCGGAGCAGTATCTGTTCCGCAATGATGATGACTTTAAAAAATATCTGGCAGACGCGACCATGCACATCAGAACGCTGCTGACAAACTACGGTGATCTGGCGGGCATCTGGATTGATCCGCTGATGGGTTATTACGGCAGACCGGATCTCTTTCCGATGGATGAAATCTACGCGATGATCCGAGACATTCAGCCGCACTGTCTGATCAGTGCCAAGCAGGGTATTACCGGCAGTGAGGATTTTGCGGCACCGGAGCGCAGCGGCGGCTCTCTGACAGAGCGGATTACCAAACAGTACGGAGCCGAGGCCGGAAAAATAGCGGCACATGCCTGGGAGCTCAATCGTCACAAACATAATGAGATTTGCGACACCCTGCAGCCCCACAGCTGGGGACACATGCGGAAGGATGACGGCAAACATAAAAAACCGTCTGAGGTGCTCGAAATGCTGAGCAAAGCCCGTCAGGCGAATGCCAATCTGCTGCTGAACGCAGGACCGCTGCCGAGCGGGGCGATTCATCCCGAGGACGTGGCGACTCTGCGGACGGTTGGCGAAATGCTGAGCAAAAATCGGTAGCGTACCACAAATTTCAGAGGGGATTACAGGATTTACGTCATTGTAAAGTGACGGTCAAAAATGTATTATTCATCCACGTGAACGGTTGCCGTTACGGAACCGCAACGTGGATATTCTGTTATGACATATTTAACATGGTATGATTTAAGTGATGCCACTGTCGGGCTGCTTTTCGGTATTGCCGGGGTGCTGGGTGGTTACGCTCTGCGCGGTCTGATTGGCCGCTGGCAGGCCGATGCCATCGAAAAACGCGCTCGCATGGTGCTTGAAGAGGCCGAGGGTGAGGTCAAGACCAAGCTGAAGGAAGCCGATATTCTGGCCCGCGCCGAGGTGGTCAAGGCGCGCGAGGAGTTTGAGAAGTCAACCAAGACACGCCGTCAGGAGCTGCAGGAGATTGCCGATCGTCTGGCCGGGCGTGAGGATCAGTTGGACAAGCGCTCTCTTTCACTCGATACCAAAGAGCAGAGTCTTTCTGAAAAACTGGAGAGCTATGCCAATGCCAGTGAGAAGTTGCAGCAGGATCGCAAAAAAGTTGACCGGATGACGGATGAAGCCGATCAGCGTCTGCAGACGCTGGCCGGTTTCACGCATGAACAGGCGCGCAAAGAGCTTTACAGCAGAGCTGAAGACGAGGTGCGCAGTGAATCCGGCAGTCTGATCAGACGGGTGCAGGAGGAGGCCAGAGAGATTGCTGACCGTGAGGCTTCCCGGATTGTCACTCTGGCTGTGCAGCGTTTCGCCATTGCGCACTCATCGGATATTATGACTAGCTCAGTCCCCCTGGAGAGCGATGAGATCAAAGGACGCATAATCGGGCGGGAGGGCCGCAATATCCGCACATTGGAATCGCTGACCGGAGTGACTCTGCTGGTGGATGATACCCCCGAGATGGTGGTCATATCGGGGTTCGATCCGATCCGGCGCGAGATAGCGCGTCAGTCGCTGGAGCAGCTTGTCGCAGATGGGCGCATTCATCCGCAGCGTATCGAAGAGGTAGTGCAGAGTGTCACTGAAAACATCAATAAAACAATCTACGAGGCGGCGGAAAGCGCGGCCTTCGATGCCCAGGTGCAGGGAATTCCATCCGAAATACTGAGAGTTATCGGTCGGTTGAGATTCCGTACCAGTTACACGCAGAATGTGCTGGCACATGCTGTTGAGGTGGCGCACCTGATGGGCTTGATGGCGGCTGAATTGAATTATGATTCCGCATTGGCCCGCCGTATCGGTTTTCTGCATGACATCGGCAAGGCGATGGATCACACGATTGATGGTCCGCACGCTATCATTGGTGCTGAATTTCTGCGTAAACATGGCGAGAGTGATGAGGTTTGCAGCGGAGTTGCCGCGCATCACGGAGAGGAGGCCAGCAGCGGCATGTATGGAGTGCTCTGTTCCGCGGCGGACGCGATTTCCAGTTCGCGTCCCGGTGCCAGAGCGGAGACTCTCGGAGTATATATTCAGCGACTAGAAAAGCTGGAGGCTATCGCCAACAGCTATCCGGGGGTTAGCAAAAGCTTCGCGGTGCAGGCCGGACGAGAGGTCAGGGTTATCGTTGACCCTGACAAGGTCACTGATGATGAGGCCGCTGTTATGGCGCGGGAGATCAGCGGCGAAATTTCATCCGCAATAAAGTTCCCCGGTCAGATCAGGGTTGTGGTTGTACGTGAAACCCGATCGGTTGACTATGCACGTTAAGAGATTTCCAAAATGAAAATTTTAATTGTAGGTGACATGGTCGGCAGTCCCGGCAGAAGAGTTTTTAAGAATGTGGTGGCGAAACTGCGTACTACGGGTGATGTTCATCTGGTTATCGCCAATGCGGAGAATGTCGCTGCCGGCAATGGTATAACCCGAGCCTTGGCGGATGAGTTGTTCAAAGCCGGTGCTGATGTGCTTACAATGGGTGATCACGTCTGGGGTCAGCGAGAGCTGGAGGGGTGCATCGATCAGATTGATAATCTGGTCCGTCCGTTGAATTTTCCGGATAGCACACCGGGAAAAGGATATGTTGTCTTTCAGAGTTCTTTCGGTGCGGTTGCGGTTGTGAACCTGCAGGGACGGGTTTTTATGAACCCGATTGATTGTCCGTTCCGTGCCATCGACCGTCTGCTGGATACGCTTCCCAGAAACATACCTGTCATAGTTGATTTTCACGCCGAGGCCACCTCTGAGAAAATTGCCATGGGCTATCATCTGGATGGACGGGTAACCGCAGTTGTAGGCACACACACCCATGTTCAGACCAGCGACGCACGTGTTCTGCCGGGCGGTACCGCGTATTTGACCGATCTCGGTATGACGGGAACGGTGCGTTCGGTGCTCGGCAGAGACCCTGCGGCGGTTCTGAAAAAGTTTAAAAGCGGCATGCCGGTGCGGCTTGAGGTTGCCAAAGGAACAGCTGCACTTGAGGGAGCCCTGCTTGAGATCGACCGGACAAGCGGTGCCGTCAGTTCATTCAAAAGCTGCCGATATCAGGAAAAGGAGCCCGGCGGAGAGATTTTTACACTTTAATCCATGGCTACAATGATATTGTTTTCCACTGGCAATTTTTAAAGTGAAGCAGAGTTGTCAGGCAGAGTAACATTTAGTCGCCGATGAAATTTCGTAGTTTTTAATATGTTGAGTCCGGATCCCAGAGTTTTATCCATTTCAGAGCTGACACACCGCATCAAAGGAGTTTTAGCGGAGGAAATCGGCAGTGTAGTTGTGCAGGGTGAGATATCCAACATCAAACGCTACAGCTCAGGTCACACCTATTTCGTGCTGAAGGATGAGCGGGCGCAGTTGAACGCGGTGCTCTTTGCGGGGGAGCGTGTGAAATTGAAGGACGACGGTTGTCTGAAAGACGGGCAGTTGGTCAGAGCCGGAGGACAGATTTCAGTTTTTGAAGGGCGGGGCCAGTACCAGATTATAGTGCGTAAAATTGAGGGTGCCGGTGTCGGACAACTGCTGGAACGTTATGAGCAGCTGAAAAAGAAGTTGTCGGAGAACGGTCTGTTTGATCAGGCACACAAGCAGCCGCTTCCGCTGCTGCCCAGACGGATCGGAGTTGTCACTTCACCCTCTGGAGCGGTGATTCATGATATGCTGAATGTGCTGCGGCGCAGATTCCCGAATATGAATGTGCTTTTGGCACCGGTAAAGGTTCAAGGTGAGGGTGCCGCTGAATCAATTGCCAGAGCGGTGCGGTGGTTGAATGAATCCTGCGGAGAGGGAAGTCCGCGTCAAGTGGATGTAATTATTGCGGGACGCGGCGGCGGCAGCCTTGAGGATTTATGGGCCTTCAATGAAGAGATTGTCGCCCGTGCCATCTATGAATCGCGGATTCCTGTGATCTCGGCGGTCGGGCACGAGGTGGATTACGCGCTGAGTGATTTTGTCGCGGATGTACGTGCACCAACACCCTCGGCGGCGGCGGAGCTGGTGGTGAGGCCCAGGGCCGAATTTGAAAGTCTGCTGCAACAGTGCGCTGATCAGATGAAACGTCTGCTGCTGCAGCGATGCGATATTTTAAGACATCGTCTGCGTCGGTCAGTCTATTCACCGGTGCTTAACCATCCCGATCAGGCATTGGCACGCTATGCACAGAGGGTCGATCATCTGGAAATGCGTCTCCGACATGCCGTACGCCGTGAGATTCTACGTGTCAGAGGCCGCTATGAGCGGAGTTGCGCCGGTTTCAACCACCTGCGCGAAAGGAAGATTGATGACCTGTGCGGCAGACTTGGCGGCTATTCGGAGAATATGCAACGCTGTGTACACACGCGCTGCCTGCGTTTGCGGGATAGTGTGGAACACTATGAACGTCAGTTGCTGTTGCTGAATCCCTTGAAAATATTAGAACGCGGTTATTCACTGACACGGACGAAAGACGGCTTGTTGGTAAGGAGTGTGGCAGATGCGAAGCCCGGGAGCGTTGTGCACACCATGCTCAAGGATGGCAAGCTGATCTCCGAAGTCAGTGCTGTGCATACTACCGATTGATCGATTATACTTGCCTTTGCCTGACCGATGCGATCTGAAGGAAGAATGCCGGTGGATGAGAACTGATTTAAGAAAGGAACTTGTGATGAGCGAAAAAAAGAAGCTGAGCTTTGAGGAGTCGTTGGCGCGTCTTGACAAGATTGTGGAGGAGATGGAGTCCGACAAAATGGAGTTGGATGCGATGATCAGCGCTTTTGAAGAGGGGCAGCGACTGGTCGGGGATTGCAACGCTATGTTGCGAGAGGTGGAACGCAAAATAGAAAAGGTGGTCAGAGACGGGCCCGACGGAGGCGAGACGGTTCCGCTCAAAGATGTGGAGTGAATTTGGATTTTTTGGTTTGACGGCTTATTAATAAAGAGGAGTTTATGTCTGTTAAAGTTAATGAAGTTGAGATAGAAGATTCGGCTGTACAGGCCGAAATTGAACGGCTCAGGGTTGACTATGAGCGTTATGTGCGGGAAAACGGCGGTGAGCCTGACGAACAGCAACTGCACGAATGGGCACTTGAGAATCTGATTGAAAAGGAGTTGTTGACCCAGGAGGCACTGCGTTCGCAGGCTGAACCGGGTGCCGCTCAGGTGGCGTCTTATCTGAAAGACAACTCTGATTCGTTTGATACAGAGCTTTCCGATGAAGAAAAGCGTGAGTTGTGTGTTCGCGATATCAAAATCCGCGCACTTGTAAAGTCGGTTCGCAAGGGGGTTAAACCGCCCCCGGAGGAAGAGCTGCTCAGGGAGTATAACGAGCATATTGAGCGTTTCACTGTTCCGGAATCATTGCGGGTTTCGCACATCAGCCGTCTGCCGCGAGCCGCAGAGAGTAAGTCGCAGGCTTATCTGGAGCTGCTGGATATTCGCCAGAAGATTGAAAATTTTGAGCTTACCTGGATGGAAGCACTGCCCCGGTCGGATACCTACGCCGAAGACATGGGTGTTTTTGATACTGTCATCCGGGGCCTGTTTCCGAGTGAGGTGGAGGAGCAGCTGTTTGCTCTCAACCGCGGTCAGGTGAGTGATGTTATCGAACTTGAGCATACCAACACGCTGCATATTTTCAGGATACTGGTGAAAAGGAATGCGGAGGTGATACCGTTTGAAGATGTGCGTGAAGATATCCGCTCGATGCTCTTTAACGACGCCGCTGAAAATGCGCTCAATGGTTTAGTCGACCAACTGAAAACGAGCGCCGATATCAAGCGATGAAACGCTCTGCGAAACGCGATATAATTGCGGAGTAAGTGTGCACGGCATGAAATATCTGGAAGCGGTGAGAGCGGTTTTCCCGCCGGATCAGAGCCGTTAATTACAGTTGACATGGAGAAACAGATGAGATTTGGTTTTTACACAAGTGCTCTCCTGATGCTCATAATGGCCGCACAGTGCCGGGCAGGTGAGTTTTCAGTTACTGATTTCGGTGCGGTAGGTGATGGAAAAACAGATGCGAGCCGGTCTTTTATTAAAACTTTAAAAGCGGCGGTTGACCATCCGCACGCGATTGTGCGTATTCCGGCGGGCGAATATCTGCTGAATCATTGCGTTCAGGTCGCCTTTCGCGGTGCGGTTGATAACGGTCTGGCGATCGAGGGTGATGGACAGGGAGTCACCGTGATCCGCTGTGCCAACACCAATGGAGCATTCAGTATTCGTAGCGAGCTATGCCAAAGTATGGTTTCGATCCGTGATCTGACTCTGGTGGCTGATCTTGCCGGTGCCGGCACCGCGATCGAGGTGACATCCTCGCTGCGGGGAGTGCGCAATTATCGCACTTTAACCGTCGAGAATGTTGACATGCGCGGCTCCGGTCTGCCTACCCGCAAATATTTCAATCGCGGTCTGAAAGCACATGCACAGTGGCGTCCGCTTTTCCGTAATGTTATTTTCGGCGGGATGCTTGATCCCGCACTGAAAAGCAGACTGCATGCAAAAAACGTGCAGGAGATGTATTTTGATCCAGAGTATGCTTTCTGTGCAGATTGGTGTTATGCGCCCTCTTTTCAGCACTGTTACGCCTGGTCCTGCCACACCGGTTATCGGCTGGTGTCACACGGTCTCAAACCGGAAGGTCCTGAGGATAGCGCGTTTTATCGCTGTTTCGCCGTTGAGGTGGTGGTGGGAATCGATATCGACACACCTATCATAGAACCTCAGCTGGTTATCGATTCCTGCCACATAAACAGTCGGGAGGTGGGCCTGCGCATCAGTAACCGCAAATTCTTTCACATTGTAAACTCGCTTTTCTACACTCTCAACGAGATAGAATATCCCTATGTGGATATCGAGCTGCAAAATTGCTGGGCCGGTTTTATCCATGGCAATATGTTTCATTCGCCCCATCCCGACAATATGAAAACGCATCCGCGCTCGCTGCGCACATGTATCGCGCTTGACAACCGTAGCAGAAATATTATGATTTCGGGTAATACATTTAATGGTAAAGGTAAGGCGTTTGCGGGCGCAGACGAGGCTGCCGGTATAACCATCAATAACAACATGATTATCAACCGCCACGTTGAAAAACAGGCAGGTCAGAAGAATCGAGGAAAAAATGAGCAGCATAAATAAAAGTCGTTTCGCGGCCCTGGCCGCAATATCAGCTTTGTTTGTCGTGACGGCCATGGCCCGCCAGCCGAATCTGGTGATCTTTCTGGTTGATGACATGGGCTGGATGGATTGTGGCGTATATGGATCAACATATTATGAAACCCCCAATATCGACAGGCTGGCTAAGCAGTCGATGCGCTTTACAGATGCTTACGCTGTGCCTCTCTGTTCGCCGACGCGTGCGTCGATTCTGACCGGACAATATTCGGCACGTCACCGCATCACCAGTGCCACCGGTCATCGTCCGCCGGCCAAAGAGGGCATATCGCCGTATCCTGCCAAGGTGCGTCCGGCGCAGAAACTGATCTATGCCGACAGTAAAAACTATCTGGATCTGAGTTTCACCACACTGCCGGAAATCCTGAAAGCGGCTGGTTACCGGACCGGACACTTCGGTAAATGGCATCTGGGACTGATGGCCGAGCACCGGCCGGACAGGCACGGCTTTGAAACTACCTGGGGCTGCGCACCCGATCCCGGCCCACCCAGCTATTTCTCGCCTTACAATGTTTCACCGGACGGAGTGCCGTCGGGTCAGCACCGTGTCGGCAATATCACCGACGGTCCTGATGGAGAGCATATTGCCGACCGCCTGACCGATGAGGCGGTCAAATTCATCAAGGCGCATAAAAACGAACCCTTCTATCTGAATCTGTGGCAGTATTCGGTGCATGGTCCCTGGCAGCATAAAGAGGAATACACCGCTGAATTCGCCCGCAAAAAAGATCCGACCGGACGGCAGGGCAACCCGGTGATGGCATCAATGCTGCGCAGTATGGATGAGAGCCTGGGACGCATTCTGCAAACACTCGATGAGCTGAAGCTGACCGAAAAAACCCTTTTTATCTTTATGTCCGATAATGGCGGTAATACCCATAGCTGGAGAGCCGATGATCGCAGAATCGCGAATATAAAAGAAGATCACAAGCTTTACGACACGGTTATGAGCTATCGTAAATGGGCCGGTGACCAGCCTCCGACCTGCAACGCTCCTTTGCGCGAGGGCAAAGGGCGTATCTATGAAGGCGGGCAGCGCGTGCCGCTGATGGTGCGTTGGCCGGGACGTATCAAACCGCAGACAACCAGTGATGTCGTGGTGGGAGCTATTGATATCTACCCGACGGTGCTTGAAGCCCTCCAGCTTGAAAAACCTGCCGATCATATTGTGGACGGCCTCTCTTTTCTTCCAGTGCTCGAAAGCAGGGGCACTGTACAGCGTGAAGCATATTTCACCTGGTTTCCGCACCTCATTCCTGCGGTCTCGGTGCGTGCCGGTGACTGGAAGCTAATCCGGCGCTGGGAGTCGCACCCTTCATATCCTGAACTTTACGAACTCTACAATCTGAAGGATGATATCGGTGAGACCGAAAATCTTGCTGCCGTAATGCCGGAGAAGGTGCAGGAGCTGAATGTTCTGATTGAGAAGTTTATCAAGGATACCGGAGCACTGGCTCCTAAACCCAATCCAGCTTACAAAGGACCGGTGCTGGATGCCGGGCTGGTACCTAAGTCATGTGCCGCCGAGGTTGTGCCCGGCGCCTATCGCGTGAAAGCCGATGGACAGGGGGAGCCTTTTATCGGTAACGCCCAGGTCAGGTTCAGCGGAGCGATCAAATTCAATCTGCGGGCACGCAGCGAGCGGGGCGGCGAAATTGTTCTGCGCTGGGTGAATATGAAGGGCACGGCCGGTTTTACAGATAATCCGTCTGTAACCCTGCAGCTGCCACCCGGCAACCAGTGGCACGATCTGGAAGCTGAAATTCCGGTCGACGGAGTTTCGCGTATTATCCGGCTTTATCTGCCCGCCGACAAATCGCCGGTTGAGATCGAATCACTCCGGTTCACCTCAGAGTCCGGAGAGGTCAAAGCCTGGTCGTTTAAAGAGTCGTGAGGTTGTTCCAAAACAGATTGTTACCGCAGGAGAAAGTTGTGCAAGTTTGCCAGAAGGATGTCAACAGAAAAAGCAGCCGGCCTGGCGGGCGTTTTCCGTTTATCGGTCTGAGGCTGATGCTGCTCAGCTTAATTCTTCTGACCTTGGCGCTCTCTGCCGAGCAGAGACGCCCGCTGGTTGTGGCCGCATGGAATGTCGAAAACCTTTTCGATACGCATGATGATCCCGACTGCGAGGGAGATGATCCCTACTCTCCCGGCGGATGGGTACACTGGACTGAGAACAGGTACAACGGCAAACTCGAGCGGCTTGCCGATGTGATCGCCGGCATCAAACCGGATATCCTCTGTCTCTCCGAGGTTGAAAACAAGCGCGTTCTGCTTGATCTTACCGCTAGGCTGCAAAATAAACACAATCTTGATATCGGACATATAGTTCATCGTGACGGCGAGGATTTCCGCGGTATCGATGTGGCAGTTATCGCCCGGTTTGAGCCGAAAAAAAAATGCTGGTTCAATGTTGTCAGCGGCCAGCGCGATATCCTGGCATGCACCTTTGAAATTGACAGTCGCGAGCTTACGGTTGTCGCGAATCACTGGAAATCTAAACTGGGCAATAGTGCACGGAGCGATGCGATCAGAGAGCGTCAGGCGCGTTCGGTGAGAGAGTATCTGAAGCGTGAACTGGCAGCTGATCCAGGGGCGGCCATTCTGGTCGCTGGTGATTTCAACTCCGATTTCGACTCATCTTTCCTGACCGAATCCGCCGGGTTTTTGACCAGCCTGGAGGAGTTGCGCAAACCATCCAATGCCTCTAAGCTCTACAATCTGGCTGCGGAACTCGCTAGTGATGAGAGAGGAACCTATTATTATGTCAGGGCCCGACGGTGGAACTCCTTCGATTCTATCAGTGTAACCCGCGGCATGGTTGGGATAGCGCCGCTCGCCCCATGGCGGGTACGTGATGGCTCATATACAGTTTACAAACCGGAGCGGATAACTTTTAAGGATATCGGCACCCCGCTGCCGTATCGCCGTATACGAAGTAAAAAGTATGGTGATCGTTTTGTTGAGGGTTATTCCGATCATTTCGCGGTTTTTGTAGTGCTGGAATGACTGGACTAGCCGATAAAACGACATCGTGCAGGGATTACCGGTCGTTCGGTCAATCAAGGCCAGTTAATTTATCAATTCAGCTGAAAACAAAGGAACGGATTTGAAAAAAGATTTTTTAACAGCAATCAAAGACAAACCACTCGTTTTTGATGGTGCAATGGGTACCATGATCTACGCCAAAGGTGTTTTTATCAACACCTGTTACGAGCATCTGTGTGTCAGCAATCCCGAGCTGATATTCGAAATTCATGCGCAGTATGTCGGTGCCGGTGCAGATGTTATAGAGACCAATTCTTACGGTGCCAACCGCCTGCAGTTAAAGGGTTACGGTCTGGGTGAGCAAGTGCGCGAGATAAATCTGACGGCTGTCGATCTGGCCCGCCGGGCAGCCGGCGCGGATTGTTTTGTGGCTGGATCGGTCGGGCAGGTCGGTGCCGCTGTCGACCATTTCACAGTGGAACAGCTGGATGAACTGCGTGAAATATACCGCGAACAGATCGGGGCTCTGGTGGAAGGCGGTGTAGATCTGATTATGCTGGAGACCTTTCAGAATTCGGCTAACGGCATACTGGCGGCCGAGGTCGCCGCCGATTTCGATCTTCCCGTTGTGGCCTCATTTGCATTCGGTGCCGACAAATTGACGCCTTCTGCCGAGAGTGTCTCCCTTGTGTATTCCGAACTAGAGCGGGTTGACTGTGTAGACATTGCCGGTATCAACTGCGGCGGAGGTGCGGCCACATTGCTTTCCAATTTCGAAGAGGCCCTCAAATACACCGGTAAGCCCTTTGTTGTCATGCCCAATGCCGGCCTGCCGCAGACGGTGCACGGGCGTACGATCTACATGTCCAATCCCGAATATTTTACAGAATACTGCAAAAACTTCATAAAAATGGGGGCTCGCGGTGTAGGAGGTTGCTGCGGCACAACCCCTGAATATATCGCCACCATGGCGCGAGCGATCAAAGGGTTGAGCGAGGTTAAACACCACCTTCACGTTGCTGCCGTGCATCCCGGAAAGGCTGATCGCCCGGTTAAAATCACACCGATGGCGGAAAAAAGCCGCATGGGTGCGAAACTGGCCGCTGGCGAGAGTGTCAGCAGCATTGAGATAACACCGCCCAGATCAATTGATTTAAGTGTGATGCTGAACAAGGCGCGTCAATGTCGCGATGCCGGAGTTGATGTGATCAATATACCCGACGGACCGCGAGCCAGCGCTCGAATATCACCGATGATCGCCGCCATTGAAATTGAACGCCAGGTCGAAATAGAAACCGTGTTGCACTATTGTTGCCGCGACCGTAATCTGATCGGAATGCAGTCGGATCTTCTCGGAGGAGCAGGGGCCGGTCTGCACAACTATCTGATTGTCACTGGTGATCCACCCAAGCTGGGTGATTATCCCGATGCTACCGCAGTATTCGATGTGGATGCCGTCGGCCTTACACAGGTTGTGATGAACCTGAATCGCGGCCGTGATGTAGGCGGCAACCCGATTGACCCGCCTACGTCGATTCTCTGTGGTATCGGGGCCAATCCCAATGCGATTGACCTGGAGCATGAGATGGAGCACTATCACAATAAAATCCGGGCGGGAGCCGAGTTTGCCATCACTCAGCCGGTCTTTGACGCAGAGGCCTTTCTGCGCTTTGTGGATCGTGTTTCAAAATTTGAACGTACGATTCCGGTAATTGCCGGTGTCTGGCCGCTGGTTTCTTATCGCAATGCCGAGTTTATGCGCACGGAGGTGCCGGGGGTCTTTGTGCCTGACTGGGTCCTGGAGCGTATGGCACTGGCCGACACAAAAGAGGATGCCCGCAAGACCGGCATTGAAATAGCCCATGAAATCTGTGCAGCCATTGAAGATGCCGTCGCCGGTTATCAGGTCAGTGCCCCTTTCGGCAATATCGAGCTGGCGTTGCAGGTGCTTGAACTGAATTGACCTCAGAGGAAAGCACCGAAATCTGCCACAGCTATATCTTTTGCGCCAAGACGCCGTGCTTCCCGGCAGAGGTCGTTGTCGTTGCTGACCAGCAAGACGGCAGCGTCGGCATCGACACTTTTCAGGAAGCGGATCTGATCGATCAGCACTTTATCTGCACGGTGTTCACCCTCGCCGCCTGAGTAAATCACACGGACATTCGGGGAGGGGTTGCTGTCGCTGCGGGTATGTCCGTCAAAAAGTGTTATCGCACGCATAGCCGGATTCGGAGCTGTTATCCGCACAACATCGGAAACCAGCTTCTCGCGTTTTTCTCTGTCGGGCACAGCCTTGCCGCGCGGCGGCATGTAACGTGCCTGAAGTCCGAAGAGCACATTGTGCCCATCCAGCAGCAGAACAGCCGGCATTTTTCCGGCCAGAGCACGACCGAGCAGAGCCGGTGCATCATGGCGTTTTTCCATATCCGGATCGACCGCCACACCCAGAGCTTCAATTGCGCCGAAGCGTTTTCTCAGCTCTTGATTGAGTGTTTCCACAGTGCTGCGATCCAGCAGCTGTAGCGAATTAAGTTTCTCCGGCAGTGTTTTCAGTCCAGGCAGAAGTTCATCCGGAACCGAATGAATCTTGTTGATCAGAATTTTTTCAAGCGGCGAAAGTTCAGATTCAACGTTGAGCAACTTCTGCAGACGGTGGATTTCTTGGTTGAGCTGTTCGAGTGCGAGTTTGAGTTCGGGTGCCTGACGGATGGCATTTTTCAAGGTGTTTTCAACCTTTTGTCTGAGTGATGTAAGATTCTCAAGACGCTTCTCAAGTTGCAGTCGGTTGCCGCTGTGACGGTCAATCGCCGACTGTATCTTCAACGCTTTGCATGCACGTTCCGCCACATCCTGCGCATGATCCGGACCTAGCGCTGCCCTTTCCAGAAATTGTGCCTCGGCCAGCCAACCGTGAAATTCCCGGGCTAGGCGCAGATCAAGGGCTGCCTGCAGACGCTGCTCACGGCGGGTTGTTTCCCGCTGCAGTTCCGTTTTCACATCCTCCAGTGCCCTGCGGTAGCGGCGCAGTTCACTCTGTTCCGATTTAAGTTTTTCTTCCAGCGATCTGATCTGTTCGGTGGCTTGTGTCAGCAGAGTCTCGCTGCGGCGTCGTTTGTCGTCAACCCCTTTAAGACGCCGGTTCTCCGTCTGCAGGGCTTTGATGCGCTGATTGAGTTTTTCACGCTGTTCCTCACGACTCTCTCTGGTCGGCGGGGGCGTTCCGCTTTTTCCGGCACCGAGCAGTTCGAAGATATCGCTAAGGAGTTCAGTAAGTTCAGTCAAAGCAGCTTGCGGAGCGGGTGCGGCGAAATGCGGAGCGCGTTCAAGCCATTTTTCCGCTTTGTTCTGTAACTCGGCGCGCGCATCCAGCAGTGCTGCCATCAGAAAGGTTTCGTCACCCAGCAGAGCCGCCCAGGCCGACGCTGTGGCGGCAATGGTTTCGACGGACAGATGTGTCAGCAGAGTTGTAGAACGGGAGTGGGCAGCCAGAACGTTTCTTGTTGCACTGGATATTTTTGATGACCCCAGCACAATCTGTTCGAGTCGCTTGCGCAGAAGCTCCGGTTTACGGGAGCGGAAGCCGCCCGCCTTGAAAGCCGGTTCCGTGGCCAGTAGTCTGGTTAATTCCTGTTGCGAGATACGTCCGATGATGCGGAGCAGTTCATCGCGGCATGCCTGATTTAATTCTTGTGTGCAGATAGCCATAATTTGCTTGAGCGTTTATTTTTGTTGAGAGAAAACATACATGATTATCAGTAGCTTCACTGGTATTGCCGACGGTACGCACGTGGCGTAATTCCCTCGGTTTTCTTGAAAAGATTGCACAGATACTGTGCATGGCACAAACCTGTGCATTCGGCAATCTCCCGCATGGTGAGTTTCGTCGTGGCAAGCAGTGATTTCACAGCATTCAGACGCGCTCTATGAAGTTCGCTGTAAACGGTGCGGTTGAAGTTTTCCAGAAAGAGGCGGTCTAAAGTGCTGCGTGAGACTCCGGCGTGATCAGCAATTTCTTTGATGCCGATACTGCGCTCCAGATTCTGCTTGATGTAGGTGACGGCCTTGCGGACGGCAGGTATGTCAATTGCGGTGTAATCGGTGCTGCGGCGCAGACTGATTCCCTTGGGTGGTATCAGTTGCGGTCTGACGGGTGGTCTGGCACCCTGAATCAGCTTGTCCAGCATTGCGGCCGCCTCGTAGCCGACGCGTGTCAGATCATGAATTATGCTGGAAAGAGGAACCGGCTGATTGAGACAGATCAGATCGTTGTTGTCGACACCGAGAATGGCCACACGCTCCGGCACTTCAATATCGGAGTTGCGGCAAACGTAAAGGATGTTGGATGCATCATAATCATTGTAAGCGAAAACAGCCAGCGGTTCAGGGGCATTTTTCAGATTTGACTCAAGCCAAACGCTTAAATCTTTCCAACTGTCGATATTGCCGTGTGACTGCTGTTCCCATACCCATTCAAGCGGTGCGGGCAGACCGAGCTTTATGCAGCGTTCTTTGAAACCTTCATAGCGCATGCGGGCGATCGGAGTGTTAACCCTGGAGAACCAGGCGGTGTGTCTGTAACCCCGTTCGGCAAAATGATCGGCTGCGATGTTGCCGATCATGCAGCTGTGTCCGCAGACACGCGAAAGCTTTATTTCGGGGTGATAAAGGCCCATGTCAACTACAGGTATCGTCAGATTCTTTATGTATTCAGCAATTTCGGCACGTTTATTAAATACGGTAAGAACCCCGTCGCCCTGCCATCCGCGTGGGATAGAAGCGCGTTCATCAATTGTAAGATGCCAATTGTGCTCAAGGGCGTAACGTCCGATACCCTCTCTGATATGATGGTCGTACCATTCCATCAGAATGAGAATGTTCGCCTGTAAAAATTTTCGATTCTTTTTTACGGTCATGATGAAATTATGCACCACAATTATGATAAATTGCAATTTCATTTTTTGTAAATCTGTTTTAATATACCCGTGTTTACAAATTAACCCACTACAGAGGAGAGAATGCAATGATCACACGTCGTCGATTTATGAACAGAACAATCGCCGCAGGCAGTGTCCTGGGTTTTCCAGCCATCATCCCTTCATCGGTTCTGGGTGCCGACGCCCCCAGCAACACAATTCAGGTCGGACAGATTGGTTTCGGACGGATTGCTAAAAGCATGGATGTGCCCGGAATCATAAAGTGTCAAGGTGTGCGGGTTGTGGCTGTCTCCGATCTGGATCGCGGGCGTCTGGAGACGGGCAGAAAGTTCATCGATGAAAGTTATGCACGTAAAAAACAACCTGGTGCCGTGCGGACTCATGCCGATTACCGCGAGATCATCGCAAGGGACGATATTGATGCCGTGTCAATTTCAACGCCGGATCATTGGCACAGCCAGCCTGCGGTTGAAGCGGCTTTCGCCGGCAAGGATGTCTATATGCAGAAACCGGCGTCATTGACAATCAGCGAAGGGCGTTTTTTCAGTGATGCGCTCACCCTTAACAAACGTATCTTCCTTCTGGGTTCCCAGCAGCGCTCGACCGAACAGTTTCATCGTGCCTGTGAGCTGGTGCGCAATGGCGCGATCGGCAAAATCAAACACATTGAGATTGGTCTGCCGGGTGACCCGGCAGGCGGTCGCACGGAGGAGATGCCGGTTCCCGAAGGGCTCGACTACAAGATGTGGCTGGGTTCAACTCCCGAGGTCTATTATACCGAAGACCGTGTTCATAACCGGAAAGGGATAATCGGCCGTCCCGGCTGGTTGCGCTGTGAGCAATTCGGTGCCGGAATGATCACTGGCTGGGGCTCACATCATCTCGATATCGCGCATTGGGCCATGAACTGGGAGAGTATCGGGCCGCAGTTTATCGAGGGCAAGGGCGAGTTCCACACCAAAGGGCTGTGGGATGTTCACGGCGACTATGACATCACCCTGACCTACCCTTGCGGAACAACCATGCGGGTCTGGAATAAATTCCCTAACGGCGTGCGTTTTATCGGAGAAAATGGCGCCTGGATATTTGTCAGTCGTGGAGCAGCCAAAATGACGGCTTCCGATCCGGTGGCACCGGGACGACCGCTGAAGGCACTGGATGCCAGCCAACCGGATATTCTGAAATTCGAGATACCCTCCAATGGAGTGCGGCTGTATCATCATCGGGGAGTACATCACCAGAACTGGATTGATTGTATCCGCAGTCGTAAAGAGTCGCTGGTGCCAGCTGAGACCGCCCACCGCTCCTGCACCGCCTGCCTGCTGGCCCATATTGGCATGAAGCTCGGACACAAGCTCGAATGGGATCACAAAACAGAGCGTTTTGTCAAAGACGATAAAGCCAACGCCATGCTGGCCCGGAGTGAACGTGCGCCCTATGGAACGCGCCGTGCCTTCGAGCGGCTTTCCGGTAAAAAGTGATATGTGGTGTGATTGGGTTTGCGAGACGCGCATATTATTTGCGCAGCAATGTAGTAGCCGCTTTACAAGCGGCACAAACAGGTTGCGCGGTGTCGCTTGCAAAGCGACTACTACAAAGAGTTTCATGCGGGCACACTGTAGAGCCAAGAAAGATTGCTTCTAAGAAGCAACACTACAGCCAAGAAAGATTGATAA
>JAGYOL010000160.1 GCA_018399555.1 Kiritimatiellia bacterium
CAACAAGTATGGCGGGTTCAGCAATTTAGGTTGACGCGCATACGCATCGCGGGAGAGCGCCAATCCTGTCTAAAAAGAATTTGGTTGCCTGCCTGTGCGTAGCACGCAGACAGGCGGCTATGCTGCGCTACGTTCTCTGCGGCTCAACTTTCCTTCAGTTTGTCAAATTAAATTACCTTTTCATGCTGAGGTTATCTGCATAATATGCTACACTATACTGCGTTATGGCGGCTATTATTGATAACAGTATAATCGAGGAGATCCGGGCACGGGTGGACATTGTTGATGTGGTCCGTGAGCGGGTTGAAATCAAGAAAGCCGGTTCGGTTTTCAAGGGACGCTGCCCGTTTCACAATGAGAAGACCCCATCGTTCACCGTCAGCCCCACCCGTCAGAGCTACAAGTGTTTCGGCTGCGGAGCGGGGGGTGATGTATTTCGCTTCATCATGGAGCAGGACGGATTGACCTTCGTCGAGGCAGTCCGCAGATTGGCCGACCGTGCCGGTGTCGAGATTGTTGAGAAACAGGATAAATTTGCTGGTAAACGCAGGATGCTCTATGCCCTGCACTCCAAGCTCTGTGATTTTTATGCGCGCTGTCTTAAACAGAGCAGTGAGGGAAAGGTGGCGCGCGAATATCTGGCCGGACGCCAGATCGATGAGCAGACCATTGACGTTTTTTCAATCGGTTATGCTCCGGTCAGACCGCATGATGCACTGATGCGCTGGGCTCATAAGAACGGCCATTCGCCCGAAGAACTTCACTTTGCAGGTGTTGCGTTGCCACCGCGGCAGGAGCAAGGTGAGTGGTATGACCGTTTCAAAGGGCGGCTGATCTTTCCCATCCGTGATGAGCGTGGCCGCGTTGTGGCTTTCAGTGCCCGTCTGTGCGGCGGCGGGGATAAACATAAAGCGAAGTATGTTAATAGCCCCGAGACCGAAATATTTACTAAGGGCAGGGTGCTTTACGGGCTGGAACGTGCCTCATCTAAAATCGTCAAGCATCCGCGGCGCGAGGCGATCATCTGTGAGGGGCAGATTGATGTTATCCGTTGTCACGCTGCCGGGTTTGAAACCGCTGTTGCCTCGC
This sequence comes from Kiritimatiellia bacterium, assembly GCA_018399555.1. Classification (GTDB taxonomy): domain Bacteria; phylum Verrucomicrobiota; class Kiritimatiellia; order RFP12; family UBA1067; genus M55B167. The sequence continues at coordinate 1,090 of JAGYOL010000160.1, forward strand.
AGGGCACCGCTTTTTCACAAGATCATGTCAAACTGCTCAAACGTTATGCCGATTGCGCGGTTCTGGTTTTCGACGGCGATGATGCCGGTCGCAAGGCCGCCATCCGTACCGGTACACTTCTGCTTGATGTTGCTCTGCCGGTGCGGGTAGTCAGGCTGCCCCGCGGTGAAGACCCCGATTCACTGATCCGTTCCCGGGGTTATGAGGGGTTCAAAGAGCTGCTGGACGGCGCGGTTTCTCTGATCGCATTTCAAATTGATGTGATGCGTGCAAGCGAAGAGAATCCGGAATCGATCGATGCGATCAATCGTATCAGTCAAGGGGTGCTCGAAAGTGTTGCGGGTTGTTCCAGCTCTGTGCTGTCCAACGCTCTTCTGCGTGAGGCGGCCGATATGCTGCACCTGCCGTTCAATGCGCTTGAAGCTGATTTACAGACCCACAAAGATGAATTCAAAAAACGCGCCTCCTATACGCAGACAGCGCGAAAGAAACGCGAGCACATTGCGCCCATACGTACAGGTGCGCTTGCATCCTCTGATGATGAGGGCCATGCCGATGAGAGTGAGAGTCCGCCGATACCTGACGGTCCGCAGGGCCCGCCCGTTGAAGATGAAGATGACTACATACTGGCACCCGGGGTTGAGACACCATCCGTCTCCAGGAGAAGTGCGCCACCTTGTCGGGTTGAAACGGCACTATGCGAACTGCTGATCGAGCATGAACATGAGATTCCGGTTATCAATCTGATTATCGAGCATCTGCCCCTGGATATTATTCAGCACCGGTTCACGCGTGATTTTGTGCGGGCTGTGATTGAAAGTAACCGTGAGAATAGCGATAAACTTTCAGTGTTGTATAAAAATATCGAACCACAATTGAAACCCTTTTTTGAAACTCTGCTCGAACATCAGCATAAGATGCTAGGTGCTGTTGAGGCTACCCCTGAGGAGGCTTTGCAGGATATCATCCGGCGGATATGGATCAAACACTACCGCACCGAGCAAGGAGGGCTGCCGGCTGAATCCAACCCGGAGAATGACATGAAACGCCTGCAGCTCTCCTGCCTGATCAAACAGATAGAAACCGGGCTGTGGCAGGAAATCCGTCAGTATCTGATAACTACTCAGAAACCGATCAGAGAAGAGCCGCAAGGTGTTCAGGAGAAGAGTCAAGAGCGAGCGTCTACGTCGCCGGAGGTGCGTTGTGAGGTTGAAGCTTACGAATATGAAGAGGATAGCGCATACGCATACTGTTATCCAGATGGATCTCAACCCAGTGAGTACCCTCCTGATGAAACACCAGATTTATGAAGACCTCAACGGTTGTAGCAACCTGTTTCTCGTTTTCCAGTTTGATCGGCACACTTTTGCCCTGCCCCACGACGGTGATGCCGTCCGGGCCGATAATCTTTGAGTGTTGCTGAAACTCTCCTTTGCCGGCGCACCAGCGGTTCATCAGACAGATTTTAGGGCACACCGGTTTTTCGGTCGAGAGTGCCAGCCCATCAAAAATACCGATCAGCATGAATTTGCCGTTGCGCTCCTGACGCACATCATCACACAGTAGGCTTGATTGTAGATCTGGTATCATCACTGGAATCTTTCACGGTTGAGATATGGTTTCGGGTACTGAAACTCTGTTCATAAAAGCCTATTCTCGCATGTTTCGCCCGGAAACACAAGCCGGCGGCTATTATTTTATTTTAGCGCGGAAGCGAAGCTCTCTCTCCAGACAGGCGTCCACGCCTTCAATCACAGCGGCTACTGTATGAATGTCACTTAGCTGGCTGCGTAGAAAAGATGAACCCTTGAGTCCGCTCAAGTAGCGGAAGAGATGGCAACGGAAGGTTGCAACCAGCGGACGCTCGATGGAATGTATCCCGTTGTGCCGCAGAAATACAGCTTCTTCATCCAGATGTCTGAGAAGCACAGCACGGATTTCCGCCAGGTCACGTCTGGGACGGCCGCGGGTTGGATCATAAACTTGCGGCGGTTCAGCAGAGCTCAGGGCGTAACTGATATCATTGAATATCCACGGGTCGCCGATGGCGGCGCGGGCCACCATCAGTGCGTCAACGCCGGTTTCCGCCAGCATGCGCCAGGCGTCAAATGGCGACCGTATCCCGCCGTTGCCGATCACCGGGATAGTGGCAACTGTTTTGAGCTGTGCCAGCGTAGCCAGGTCGGTTTCGCCGCCATGCCCCTGCGAGGTGTAGCGGGCGTGCACAATCAGGGCGTCGGCACCGGCATCTTCCGCCGCCCGCAGTATTTCGAAGATGGCCGGGTGGCCGGGGTGCGCGCCAAGTCGCGTTTTCATAGTAAGCGGCAGTGTGGTATTTCTGCGCATGGCTGAAAGTATCCGGTGGATTAAACCGGGATCTCTGATCAGTGCCGCCCCGGCACCTGTACGGGCGACCTTGCGTACCGGGCAGCCAGCATTCAGATCGATACCGGCAAAACCGCCGTTTTTCATCACTATGCGGGTGGCTTCCGCAAGGATGGCAGGATCTGATCCGTAAAGATGGGCGACCACCGGCTCGTCTTCGTCACTGCGCCTCAGCAAACCCAGAGTGGCTGAGTCCTGATGGATAATCCCCATGGCACTGACCATCTCGGTAAAGGTCAGATCAGCCCCGTAGGCACGCGCGATCCGTCGCGTCGGTCCGTTGGTGAATCCTGCCATAGGAGCCAGAAAGAGCGGCGGAGGGTCACTGTCCGGAAGATTGTAAAGCTCGCTTAAGTTTTTCGTCATGAGGGTTTGCAGATGCAATCGTCCCGCAGAGCGGGAGTGGTTCAGGAAAGCAGGGGTTCAATCGTTTCGCAGGCCGGTTTGTTTTCCAGCGGAATGATGGCGGCACCGAGACCGTCTGGCAGATGTACCACCCTGACCGGACATCCGTATGCGTTATTCAGTATATCCTCTCTGAGTACCTCCCCTGGAGTGCCGTCGCTGATAACGGTTCCCTCTTTGAGCATGATCAGTCGGTCGAAATAGCGACCCGCCAGGGTGAGGTCATGCACCGCCATGATTACGGTGACATTCTTTTCACGATTCATCTCTCTGAGCAGCCGCATAATGCCAGCCCGGTGGTGCAGGTCAAGATGAGCGGTGGCTTCGTCGAGCAAAATGATGCGCGGATGGGCGGCAAAGGCCATGGCCAGTGCCAGACGCTGCCGCTCTCCGCCGCTCATTTCATGCATAAAACGGTCGCCCAATTCCAGGGTTGAAGTGGATGCCATCGCCTCGCGCACCGCTTCATGATCCTCGCGCTGAGGTTGCGCGAAACGCCGCAGACGGTGGGTGCGGCCCAGCATCACGAAGTCATAACCGTCGAGCGGGATGTCAGAGGGTATGTTCTGCGGCACAACCGACATAATGCCGGCCCGTTCATAACCGGACATCAAGTGCAACGGAGAGCCGTTGATAAAAACATCCCCGTCACATCGCATGACCCCTGAGATGACTTTTAACAGGGTGGTTTTTCCGGCACCGTTCGCACCGGTCAGAGCTGTGATGTCACCCTGATTAATCCGTAAAGAAACGGATTTAAGTACCTGTTTTTCGCTGTAGGCGGCGTTTATGTTACGAAGCTCAATCATGTTAAATAATTACAGTGGCTATTTGCGGCAGTGACGGCGCGGTTTTAACAGATAGAGAAAAAAAGGTCCGCCTGTAAGTGCGGTTATGACGCCGACAGGTATTTCATGTGGTGGCAGCAGAGTCCGCCCAAGCGTGTCGCAGACCATCAGAAAGATGCCGCCGCCCAGTGCCGACATGGGCAGCAGAGACCGGTGGTTGGCACCTACTCTGTGCCTGAGGATGTGCGGTACAATCAGGCCGGCAAAACCGATAATACCCGAAAGTGCCACCGCGCAGGCGGTGATCAGCGTGGCGGCGCAGATCAGCAGCGGAATGCCGGTGCGAGTGTTTACCCCTAACCCATGCGCGTTTTCTGCTCCGAGCAGGAGCGCATTCAGAGTTCTGCTTTCTATGATAAGATAAATAATGCCCAGCACTATCGGGGCAGCGCAGAGAATCAGCAACTGCCAGGAAACGCACTGCAGATTTCCGAGAAGCCACCAGGTCAGCGAGCGGATGGTGTAGGTTCGCGAGAAGGTGATAACCAGCATAAGCAAGCTGGAGAGAATGCTACCGGTTACTATTCCCGTCAGAATCAGATTCTGCGGTATGTCAAGACCACCGGCACCGCGGGCGATGCCCAGGATCAGAAGTACTGCAAGCAGAGCGGTACCGAATGAACCGAGTGGCAGCAGAAAAGGGTGACTTATTGATAGTCCGGCGGCCATGACAACAGCGGCACCGACCGACGCACCGCTGCTTACTCCCAGTATGTAGGGTTCAGCCAGCGGATTGCGCAGAATCGTCTGCAGTACGCAGCCGGCGACAGCCAGAGCGGCACCCACAAAAAAACCTGTTGCCGTACGCAGTACCCGCAACTCCAGCAGGGGACTCCAGGCAAAAAAATCCCTGCCGCATAACAGTATGCCCGTCGGACCGCAGAGAGTTGAAATCGCGGCGGTCAGTATGGCTGCGAGCGTCATTAGCACTATTAAATATCGTTCACGTTTTTTCATCACTGTCTGCCGCAATGCCGCTTGTTGCAGTTACTTCGCTTGACTTTCCGCAGTTGTCTCAGCAATGCTACGGCGAAGTTCTTCGACTCCCTCGATAACACGCGGTCCGGGTCGGCAGATCAGATCGAGTTTCTCGGGTGCCACGATATGTCCTTTAATTACGGCGTAATCCAAAACATGCTGACCAGAATATAAG
>JAGYOL010000161.1 GCA_018399555.1 Kiritimatiellia bacterium
ACGCAGACTTTCGGCAATAACCGTATCGGTAATGCCCACCAGCACCGGAACCCGTCCGGCCACCTGCGCGCAAACTTTTCTCACCAGTTCATGCCGCAATGTGTAACTCAGATCCGGAGCCTCGCCGGTTGTTCCCAGCAGAAAAAGTCCGCTGACCTTGCCCGCCAGAATATGCTCCACCAACCGCTCGACACCTTCGTTATCCAGTTGTTCATTATTTTTCAACGGCGTAACCATCGGCGGCACAATGCCCCGCAACGGATTCTGTAACATATTGTCTTTCCTTTTTAATCATCTCACAATTAACTGTAACCCAAGCGCTGCTTCAGGATAAACCTCCGCCCCTTCACTCAGCAGCAACAAATGGCCCGGCATATCAAGCCGGATATCTGCTGATGTGTAGGATGAAGAGCTCAACTGACGATTAACCCTGTTAAATGTATCGCTGGTAAAAAACATTCGACCGTTCACCTTTGCCAGACCGCGGAAACTCTGTCCTCCAATGGTGTTGTCCAACAGCGCTGTAACCGACCAGGCAGAGGTGTCAATCGTGACAATGTCAGGTGTCTGATAAACAGTGGCCAGAAGCGTCGCGCTCTCCGCATCCCATAGCAAAGCCTCTGGTGCTTCTAACGCCACGAAATCACTGAACTCGCCATTCATATTGAAGCGCAGAATCAAACCGCCCGCGCGATCCGCCAGATAAAGATTACCGGCGCCATCGCAGGCGAGTCCGCGCAGCTCCTGCAAGGCGTAACCGGTTCCTGTAGTGGCCAGCCAGATCGACGACGCTCCGGTCGCCGGATTCACTTGCCACACCTGATCACCCGCTTCATCACTCACATACAGCATCCCGCCTGAAACCGTCAGTGCCCCGGGTGTGCTCGCCTCGCCGAAATCATAGACCACGCGCTGAAAAGCGCCCTTGCGTGAAAAGGCCAGCACACGTCCACTGGGTTCGTTCTCACTAACAAACACCGTGCCTCCCAAAACCGCCAGCCCGTATGGTGCCGTTAACTCTTTACCAGCATAAACACCACTGGCAAAGATGGTTTTTGCGCCGTCGTCAAAGAGCCAGCCGTTTGTGGAGTCGTAACTGTAGCGGCGCACACAGCCATTGCCGGTATCAGCCGCCAGTAGTCTACCCTCCGATTTGTCAGAAGGTATCTCTCTGAAATCTGAAATGCGCTTAAACAGCACGTAGTTAAGATCGTTCAAAGAGGACGGTTCACCATCCTGATCAGCATAGCATGTGCGGTAAACCGAAATCAGATCATCACCGTCGATCTCGAACGACGGCCACATGAAACCCTGTATTCGTCCTGGCTGTGCCTCAATAATCACGCCATGATAAGACCAGTCGCGTAAAGTGAATGAGGAGAAAAGTCCAACACGCGAGCTGCCTTCAGGATTGGTCAATGCCCAGAAACGACGCGAGACCTTGTCATAGCGCACACCGAAGACACGTCCGCCTCCAGGCAGCGGCACCATATCGTCTAATGAGGTATGCGTTAACGCATCATCCGGGTTTTCACCAGTGGAAAGCAACGCCAAATACTCCGCCTCTCCGAAGGGAGTGTTGACATGCAGCAGCATTTGCATAGTTCCGCTCTTATCCGCCACACTCCGTCCATCAGTCCATCCCTGAAAAGTAACCGCCGTATCCCAGCTCGCGGGAATCGGGGTCAGCGGATCCGTTATGCTCCAATTGGCGGCGTTCAGCAAATCAGCTCCAACCGTTGCCGAAAGCGCGCCTGCCTCAACATTGGCAGGATAGCCGCCGGCGGCTGTGTTGCCGCGCCGCTCAACATACACCCAGATACGCCCGTCATGAACAGTTGATGCGCCGGCACGGAAATGCCAGCCGGTGCCAGCAGTAAGAATACCGGTTATATCTGATGTGGGTGTAGTCCACGTTGTTCCCTGATCAATGGAACGCCTGACTATTAGCGTACCTCCGTCGTTACTGTTGCCCACCAGATAAAGCGCGTTGCCACTCTCAAAAAGCGTTCCGCCATAGCATGGCGCAACCTCGCTGACCATCGACCAGGTGCCGCCACTGTCTGTCGAGCGATACACCTTGACATGCGCGCCGATCGGGGAAGACAAAACCGTCGCCGCAACCAAATAACTACCATCAGCACAAACGGTCAGGGTTGGCAGCGTGAAGCCACTCTCCTCCGAAATCTGTGCCAGATGTCCGATCACCGTGCCCTCTGTTTCCATCTCTATTGCTGTAAAATCCGTAGCCGGAGCTTGCGGAGCTGCGGTCGGTGTCGGTTGAAACGCTGAATAGAGCGTTGCCACCTCGGTAGCATCAAGTCCGTAATTATAGACGCGCAGGTCATCCATCAACGCATAGCCGGTACCGCCTGTATTACCGTAACAGGCAGCCGGAGGTGTGCGTGCGCTCGAGGCAATATGCCAATCATATGTCTGATCCATCTTAGGCAGTGCGGCCGTCGAGGTGGCACTACTCACATTCACTCCGTCGCGCCAGAGCCGAAAGGTCTTGCCGTGTCGGCTGATGCCAACCTGATGCCAGACCCCATCATCAAGAACTCCGCCTGTCCCGGCACTCACCGACGTCAACCCGAAAGTGTTATTCACCCACCAGGTAAGTTTATTGGCATTGCCGGCATCATAAGTCAGGTTACATCGTCCAGCCTGACCGCCGTTATTGGTGAACAGATGTTTTTCAGGGGTGCTGCTCGGAGTGGTTCTCATCCACAACAACACAGTGAAATCATTTGTCGCCGGAATCAATTTTTTCGAGCCAAGTATTGATCCGCTGCTCGCGGTATTCGCCCAGAGTCCCTTACCATCAGCACCTTGACCGCCCACCTGCAGCAGGCTTTCCGCGTAAATCTCGCGCCAGCCGACTTCGGGTTCAAGCAAACGTTTATTCGCAGCATCCTCAAAACGCCAATGCGCGATCAGGGTGTTGGCAGGCGTATAGCTGTCGTACAATCCGGCCACCTCTGCCGCACTCAGCGCATTCGTGTATATGCGCAGATCGTCGATACGCCCTTCAAGAAAATAAACACTTTCAGATGCCGCTGCTCCCACACGCCAATCCTGTGCCTGCGACATTGTAAAACCGGCACCGTAATCACGGGTGGCATCAAGATCGCCGTCCACCCAGAGCTCAACCACACTACCTCGCCGCACCACGCCCACATGGTGCCAGCCGCGATCACGAATTGAAGCATTACCCGTCAACGTGCCGTCGGGATGAAACAGGAACAGCTTACCCGGCGAGGTTGTGGCACTGAAACTGATGCCGTACGTGCAGCGATTCGGCTGTAAAGAACCCAGCGCGTTGTTTGAAAGCAGCGTAGATGTTGATGCTGTTTCGGCATCATCACGAGCCCACATGAAAAAGCTGAAATCATTGGTTGCCGGAATGATAAATTTAGAACAGGGAATCCGCAAAGCGCTGGCGCCGTCGAAACTAACACCATCATCATTCACAGCCCGCACTCCGGCTTCAGGCGCAGTCAGCGTGGATGCCGCCATCCATCCCGCGTCAGGAGCGAACAAACGCGCCCCTGCCGCCTCATCGAATCGCCAGCGATGCACAGCCTGTGTCGGCACATACGAGGATACAATCTCGAACACATCCTGTTCGCTTAGAGTGCCGTGGTAAACGCGTAGATCATCCATGCTCCCGCTGAAGAGACCGTTCATCTCACTGACAAACGCACCGATACGCCAGTCCTGCTCTTGAGAGATCGGCGTACTATTAACACCCGAAGGTACACTGTCCGGCACACCGTCAACCCAAAGCTGACTGCTACCGCCTTGTCGTGTAAATCCGACATGATGCCAGGCACCGTCATTTATTTTCGCGGTTCCGGTGCGTCCGGCACCTCCGCTATGAAACCAGCCCAGTCGGTCACCGGAGTCGATAATCATAAAATTGGCGCGATTGACCTGACCCGCATTACAGGAAAAAAGATGCATCTGTGATGTCGGCTGCACACCATTTGTAAAAGCGATCCACATGAAAACCCCGAAATCATCCGTAGCGGGAATCAGCGTTTTTGAATCAACCAACTGCCCTGCACCCCCCGGCATGTAAACACCGGTTCCATCAACTGCCTCAACCCCGGCAGCCGCTCCATTCTTCAGGGAAATATTGATTGAGCCGACATCAGGCAGCAATGTTAAAGCATTACTCTCTTCATCCATCCGCCAGTGCGCCACCAGATCCGCGGCGACAACATTTAACGAAAGCTTGAAGAAACAGATCATAATCAACCCGGCAGAGATTACCGAAGATTTTCTTAAAATTTTCATAATGATTTCCTTTCCTGTCACAACCGCAATTACTGAATTTTTAACAAACGGTTAATTTAATTCCAGTGATTGTGATTGTATTTATAGCAAAGAATGTCAATTGCGTCTTACAAAATAATCGACTGGACTTTTTTGAATATTTTGTGTTTAATATTGCTATGTGATTAAGTTGAATGGATGCGGAGGGGAGTTTTTTAGACAGGATTACATGATTAACATGATTGGGAAAAGGAGAGAGATGAAAGGCCGTTGCGCGGGACGAGGAAACGAAGTATGAAAATTATCGTCGGACAGGACATGGGGTTGGCGCTGGTCGGACGTGTCGGCGATGCCAGCACGCGCAAAGCGAAGCCTATTTTCTGGCACAGTCACAACTTCTTTGAACTGTTGTTTGTGATTGAAGGCGCCATCACATACGAATTTACCGACCACTCACCGCTGCATATTACCGGCGGTTCATTTCTAATAATTCCTCCCGGCATCCGGCATCGCGGACAGGGGAATATCCGCACACCTGTCAAACTGTTCGGTGTTACCTGCAAATCTGAGACCTCACAAACCGAAACTCTAACGCCGCTGACAGCCCAGGACATTACTGACACCCGGCAACTTTTTCTTGATAACTCATTAAGTGTACGTGAATGCGGACGCGAACTGCGCACTAGTGTAACGCGCCTTTCACAACTGGTCAAACGTCACTCCGGCCGTGATCTTCCCGCACTTGTTCAAGCGCGGCTACGGGCGGCAAGCTGCACACTGCTCATCGAAGCCGCCATTCAACTGCATAGCCGTCCAGAAACCGACAGCAATGCGATTGTCACCGCCGCCACCGCCTATCTGGAGCAGCACTGTGCTGACCAGTTGCAGATCTCCGACCTCGTACATCATCTGGGTTACAGCCGCGCCCGCATATTCGAAATGTTCAAGGCCGGAACCGGCATGACCCCCAACGATTATCTTCTACGCTGCCGTATCCGCAAGGCCCGCGAACTTCTTACGGATACCGACCAGCCCATAACGGAAATTGCCCTGGATGCCGGCTTTACATCCAGCCAGTATTTCAGCCAGGTTTTTAAAAAATACACCGGTATGACCCCCAGCCGCTATCGGTCGAAAACATCACCTGTGGTCAGCGGAGATCGTTTTTGACTTTTCGACCAGCAAATATGTGCTCTGCCAGTTGACGACATGAATACCTTTAAATGTTGTTTCCGTATTTCCGCCATATACTAGAGTTGAGCCAATATTATCATTTTTAGCAATATATTCGAAATAGGAGAGATTATCAAAGAAATTCGCTCTTAAAGAGCCCCGTAGAAATGGTGTGTGTCCAGTCCTTCATCTGAGTGCAATCGTAAGAGAGCACAAGCTATACCTGTGTCGAAAAAATATATTTTGCGGCAGTCCCGGGAAGAGTGTCTCTCAATTCACTTACAGTAAAAGGCATCAGGTGGTACACTTTCCGGTTGCCGCCAGAACATGCTTAAAAGGAATA
>JAGYOL010000162.1 GCA_018399555.1 Kiritimatiellia bacterium
ACGGGTCACGGTAATCCGGCAGGTGCGCTCTTTAATCATATTGACCGCCTCGATAAAGAAGTGATCCGCCATTCCCCAGCGGCGGTGGCGTGCGACCGGATCCATCACCGTACCCCAACACCAGCCGCCCTCGCCCAGTTTCTTTTTGAGAAGATCATCCGGCGGCGGCAGCGGGTAACCCGGGTGGATATCGAGATCAAAAGTACCGGCTTCAGGATCAATTGCAGCAATCGTTCCCTGAGTGAATGTGAGCGGGTCGAAATCGATGACAAAACCACGCACCACCACATTGGTGCAGCGATAGAGATCGAAGGCACTGTTACGCGGATGCAGTAGCAGCGTGGAGCCATTGCCGTCGATTGTCAGCCCTCTGATGCGTTTCAGCTCCAGGTGGCAGCGACCCTCCGCAAACTGATCCAGCCGGTAGACCCGTTTATCCAGTTCAAGTCGTGCATTCTCTCCCAGTCTCGCGGCTGCGGCGACGGCGCGTCTCAGAGCTGGGCCGTCATCGGTGACGCCATCACCCACCGCGCCGAAATCGGCAGCTTTCACAACTTTCCTGTTCGCAACATCCTCTTCGGCCCGCAAAATCAAACCGGCGCACACCATCATCATCATCAATGCAATTTTTAACATCTTCCCCCCTTATAACTGTTGTATAAAATGTATCACTCATCACACTACGGCAAAATCCCCAACTCGGTCGATCTTCATAATCTCAACTCCACTGAAGGAAAACAAGCTCTTAGATTAAAAAAGTCCGGCATATCGATATACACGCTACTGTAAGCAGCAGCAACGCAAAAAGCAGAGCACTTCTTTGACGATGAAAAGCAGAGCGCATGGTTGGATTTATACCGAAAAATTCCGCTGTTATCAACCGCTTATAAAACAGCAGCTTAACTTTCTTGTTTTTTATGACAGAAACTGATTAAATGGGAGTTTAAAGGTATCGGAATTGGCATGAGATCGTTTCAGTATAAAACTGCGATTGCAAAGACCGTAACAGCAGTTACTTTGACTTTCTGCGCGGCTCAAAACAGCCGAAGCGCCACAAAAATATGGCTGGATGAACTTGACCTCGATTATATGAGCAGCGGTGAATCTGAACCGCGTGCAAATCGTTCGGTCGAAGGCAATCCGCTGACAATCGACGGCGTGAAATTCAGGCGGGGTGTCGGCACACACGCTGAAAGCTGGTTTGTAATCAAAGCTGGAGGCCGGGCACTTGCGTTTGAAGCGATGGTCGGCATAGATGATGACTCCGGCGGAAGAGGACGCGGTTCGGTTGTTTTCAGTGTATATGCTGATCAGAGGCTTGCTGCACAAACAAAACAGGCGCGTGCCACCCAGAGGGCGAAAACGATCAAAGCAGATCTGAGCGGAGCCGAACTGGTTATACTGCATGTTTCGGATGGCGGTGACGGTATCGAGCATGATCACGCCGACTGGTGCAACGCCTTTTTCACAGTACGGGACAATGCTGAATTAACACCCACCGATGAACCGCTGACCTATCAGCAGGGCATTCTTACGCCTCCGTCACCTGAGACTCCGCATATCAACGGACCACGTGTATTCGGTGTTCGGCCCGGCAGCCCGATTCTCTTCACCATTCCGGCGACCGGAAGACGCCCCATGAAATTCAGTGCGGAAAACCTGCCGCAAGGAGTAATTCTGAATCCGCAGAGTGGCATTGTGACCGGAAGAGTCGATCAGACCGGAGTGTACAATGTGATTTTCACCGCCGAAAACACGCTCGGCAGAGATTGTCGTGAGTGGCGTCTACAGGTCGGTCCGCAGATTGCGCTTACCCCGCCGATGGGCTGGAATTCCTGGAACTGCTTTGCCGGCTCTGTCAGCGACCGTAAAATACGTGCGGCTGCGGATGCCATGGTCACAAGCGGTCTGATCAACCATGGCTACAGTTACATTAATATCGATGATTTCTGGCAGAGCAAACCCGACGAAACCGAAGACGGCACTCTGATGGGAGCACCCCGCAGTGCCGACGGTGGAATATTACCCAACAAACGTTTTCCCTCCATGCGGGAACTGGCGGATTATGTGCATGCGCGCGGATTGAAGATCGGATTGTACTCATCACCGGGACCGACCACCTGCGGCGGTTGTACCGGCAGTTGGCAACATGAGCGTCAGGACGCAACAACCTATGCAAAATGGGGTTTCGACTATCTTAAATATGATCTGTGCAGTTATCCATCCGTGAGCGACATCTCCACCCTGAAGGGCTTGATGCGTCCATATCTGTTGATGGCCGAAGCTCTTAAAGCGCAACCGCGTGATATTATTCTCAGCATCTGTCAGTATGGGATGGGCAATGTTTCAGCCTGGGGCAGTCGTGTCGGCGGACAGTGCTGGCGGACAACCGCCGACATTACCGACACCTGGCGGAGCGTTGTCAGCATCATCGACGCCCAGGACGGACTGGAGCTGTTTGCCGGCCCGGGGGCCTGGAACGACCCCGACATGCTGATTGCAGGAAAAGTCGGCTGGGGCAAACCGCATCCCACCCGTCTGACCCGCAACGAGCAATACACCCATGTTTCTCTCTGGGCACTGTTATGCGCCCCGCTGTTGATCGGCTGCGACATGACACAGCTGGACGAATTCACGTTGAATCTGTTGACCAATGATGAGGTGATCGAGGTCAACCAGGATCCACTAGGCCGCCAGGCGGCACGAATTACGCACACTGAGCGAGGTGACATCTGGGCCAAACGCATGGAGGACGGCAGTGTGGCGGCTGGTCTTTTCAACCGCGGTTTTATGACCGACACCCTGCGGGTTGAATTGAGCCAGCTGGGTCTGCAGGGCCCACAACGTGTGCGCGATCTCTGGCGGCAGCGCGATGAGGGCATCTGCACCGGGGTTTATCAGAGTGAAGTGCCTGGTCACTGCACCAAGCTTATGCGCTTTTTCCCAAAGAAAAAGGAAGACTAATTTCGCGCAACGGGCAGACTGGCCGCCGCGACGGCCTGACCATGACGCTTCATTTTTTCATCCGGCATTGAAATTTCAATCTGTGCCGAGAGATGCGGAAACTCCTTGGCGAGCACCTCTTTGGCGACATCAATTATCAGATCGCCTCCGGAACCCGAAGTCACACGTCCCAGCAGAAGCAGCTGATTCAGCTCATAGTATTCGGCATACCAGGCGAGTGAATATCCTAAGTATGTTCCGATTGTACGGTAGATTGCTGCGGCGCGTTCATCACCGTCAGCCATCAGCGACTGCACCCGCTCCAGACGCTGCGGCAACGGAGTGTCGGCGGCCATCTGAATACCGGCTGCGGGAATCAGGCGTGCGACAGCCTGCTGTGAAAAATATTGCACACCGCGTCCGGCATCACCGGACCATTCATCCACCGGAGCGTTTTCACGATAGTCAATTGGGATAAATGCCAGTTCATTAAGCCAGCAGGTTATATTGCCGGCGGCATTGCAATAGCCCCCGGCCTGACTGGTTCCCATTGAGATACCGAGCACCGGTGCAGTGTTCAGCGACATCGCCCCTGCCAGTGCCGTCACCTCTCCATCGTTGATAACCACAAACGGCACTCCCGGCCAGTGGGTGCTGACACGTTTAAAGATCGGACGCACCCGCTCTTCGTAAAGCTCACGCGGCACACCGCGGAAGAGTGAAGCCACCCTGGGTTCATTGTCAACATAGATACCTGCGGCACTGCCGCCGATGGCATCCACCCGCGGCAGATGAGCCGCTGCACGCTCTAGCGAGTCGACAATGCCGGCATAATGATAATCGGGATCCTGCTCAAAATAGGGATCCCAGGCAATCTCCTCTGAAAAAACCACCTCGCCATCCACCACAGCGGCACATTTACGATCGCTGCCGCCGAGGTCGAAACCGATACGGCAGCCCTGCATGTGGCGTCCTAGGAGCAGCGCGTTTTCATTGCCGGCGGGAAGCTCGTTCTCTTCACAAACCGTTACCTGCATGGAGTCTAGGAAAAAGCGGCTCATCAGTTCCCAGGTGAAAGTCATCTCTCCGTTCTCACAATATCTTTTTTTGAGTAACTCGCCTATTTCCGGCGCACCGGCTAAATACACGCGGCTACCCCCTTTCTGCCACAGCAGAAAGCCGAGCACTCCTTCGACAGCCCGGAGGTTGAGTTCTCTATACACAGGCGAATCGGGCAGCACCTTCAGACGATGCACGAAAAACGTACCGTCCGGACGTCCCAAAGCCAGGGTCAATTCACGTGCCTCGCTGTTCGTCTCACAGAGTTTCCCGTAACTGCGGTGCCATAATGCCGGAGGCAGAAAGTCGGGATCAAGTTCAGGTGGAACTTTCAGATGCGGTATCTCGAACTTCAAAAAATTCAACTCCTTTTCAGTTTCAAAACTGAGTTCATGCGGGTACATGCCGCTATTGTATATCCCTTTGCGAGGCACAGCCCGATCGCATCGCCGTTACGTCCGCCGTCGGCCCCTTCAATAACAATCCAGCGGGGCCAGAGAGGCTGCTCAACCTGACTGAACATACCGCTGAGCGCCGGCAGTTCGGCACCTTCAATATCGATTTTCATCGCATCAATCACTGTACTACCGGTCATAGTGAAAACATCACCAAGAGTGCGTCCTTCAACTGTAACATATTCTCCTGAACCGAGCAGCGTACTCTCGCCACGATTATGGGTGTTCAGATAGAGTTTGACACTCGCGTTTCTTTCCGTCACTGCCCATGGCAGCACCTGGATGTCACACGCCTGCGAAGCGTCGAGATTGAAGCGCAGCCGCTCAAGAACAGCAGGAGCCGGTTCGACCGCGACAATCTTGATTGTTTTGGATTCCTCATCCGCCGCAGAGCGCATATAAATTGAATAAAGGCCGGCATTGGCACCGACATCAACGAATACAAAGGGGCGCTCGCCTGTGTGTGCGCAGAGTGCCCGCCGCAGCAGCTCACGTTCAACCGGATCCCAGAAACAGGGTGTCATCAGTACGCGTTTCTCACTCAGATTGTCGGCTGGATGCAAACGCGCCCGCTGAGAACCGAAGATTTCCCGGTCGAAAACTGATCCGACCTTGTGAGCCCCCGCAATACGAAGATAGAGCGAAGCCAGCTTGCGGTTAAGCCAGTTTCTCTCTCTAAGCCGGTTGCAGCGCTCAATAACATTACGTTGCAGCGCAGAGGGGGCATAATGACCAAATTCAGGATTGTTCATTCAATCGTATCCTTATTCACCTTAGTCGCTTCACCGAAGGGCAAAACAAACATGTTGGTCGTTAGCAACATGTTGGTCTTAAGCCGACATTTTGTTTTGCATAGGGCAGAGGGCATGGAGCATGGAGCATAGGGCATAGGGCATAGGGCATAGGGAAGAAAATCCCCAGTGCGCGGTCAAGTCCTGATTTAAAGTTGTCACTTTTTTGTGAATTTTTCATTGTTGTTTTGTGTTCATATTGAGGCAGTTTTTGGCCCTGCCTTACCCCCTCCGGAAGTTTTTTTAACGCCATCTCAAGCGCAAGCAGTGTGTCTTCCGCAGTCATTGTCAGCGCCAGATGATAACCTACAATTTTACGTGAAAATGCATCTGTTATCAGAGTCAGATACATGAACCCGAAAATGACTCTGATATAAGTTATGTCACTGACCCACACCTGGTTAGGTGCTGTTATCTTCATATCAGTTCTCTATATGCGCATTCGCAAGTGCTGTTTCCAATTCTCTGATTCTGTTACGTGCTTCTTTCAGTTCGCTTGTCTCTTTC
>JAGYOL010000163.1 GCA_018399555.1 Kiritimatiellia bacterium
CAGCAGTGTGGTTTTTCCCATTCCGTTGTAGCCGACAATAGCGATCTTTTCCCCTTTCATGATATTCAGGTCGACGTTACGAAGTACATCGCACTTGCCGTCATAGGAAAAACTCAGTCGCTCCATGCGGAAAATTTCACTGCCGGAGTGTGGTGCTTCGGGAATCCGCAGATGCGCGGCCGCCAAAGAGCGCCTGGGCAGTGTGACTGCCTCATTTTCAAGCCGTTCAAGCATTTTGACCCGGCTTTGGGCCTGGGTGGCTTTGGTGGCTTTGGACTTGAATTTTTCCACAAAACGTTCCAGTTGTTCTTTTCGGCGATCCTGATTCTGTTTTGCAGCCAGCAGGTTGGCGTAGCGGATTTCGCGTTCACGCAGATAAAAATCCAGATCGCCATTGTACCGCGTTGCGGTATTGGCATCGACCTCGATGGTGACGGCAGTGAGTGTGCGCAGTAGATATCGGTCGTGCGATATCAGCAGCAGAGTGCCGTCATACGCACGCAGAAAACGTTGCAGCCAGTCAACCGCCGGCAGATCAAGATAGTTGGAGGGTTCGTCCAGCAGCAGCAGCTCGGGTTTTGACGCCAGTACCCGTGAAAGCTCGGCCCGCATCTGCCAGCCGCCGCTGAAACCGGTGAAAGGAAGTTCAAAGCTCTCGGTGGAAAAGCCCAGACCTCCCAGCGAGGCCTTGACGCGAGCTTCAATTTCGTAGCCTCCCAGATGTTCAAACTCGGTCTGCATTTCGCCGATCTGACGCAGCAATGCTTTCCGGCGCACCGCATCTTCGGTTGAACCAAGTTCTCCTTCAGCGGCGTGGATGCGGTTTTCCAGCTCAAAGATACCGGGTATGCCGCGCAGGGCGTACTCAATCAGCGATTCACTCTCGTTATCTGCTTTCAGGTGCTGACGAATATGACCGATACGCGGCGACTCTTCGATGTTGACCCGTCCGTTGTCAGGATTAGTTTCCTGCATAATCAGACGGAAGAGCGTTGACTTACCTGAACCGTTGGGTCCCACTATACCAACACGTTCACCACGGTTGACCCGGAAACTGACATCCTTGAGCACCTGCTGAACTCCGTAACGTACGCTGATATCCTTAAATTCAATCATAGTTAAACTGCGTTGAAGCGTTTCGCCTTCGACCGGATTATGGCCGCTCAGCCACCAGTGTCCGTGCGGCGGGGTGTGAAAAAATGCGGTTGTACTCCAGCAGGGCGGAGTAGAGCTCTTTCGGTATGGCACCGCTGCTGAGTTTTACACGACGTCGCAACCGGATCATTGGACGGCCTTCCGTATTGATTGAGCGGATAATATCAATCACAACCTCTCCTGTACCGCAGGGCAGCTGCCAGGTGCCTTGCTGCGGCATTAACACGGCATTTGTATACTCACGCGGCAGTATGACCAATGCTTCGTTCAGCACCTCGTTGATGCCATCCAGATAAAAAGCGTTGCGGCGTGTGTCGCTGCTGATTGGATAGATCGCGCCTGATATCTCGGGGATACTCAGCATCAGGGTTTTATCCTTGATTACGGCGTAAGCCGGTGCTTTCACGGTATAGCTCAGTGTGCCGGGATAGCTCTGAAAATCAGTGCTGAGCGGAATTACGGAAACGGCAGATTCGGTGATTTTACTGATTAGCTCCAGATAGTGACGCCTGCGGGCTTCCGGCAGCATCTCGCTGTACTGTTTGCGGAACGGCCCGAACTTTATTCCGTAAAAGAAGTTTGTGATGCTGATAAGCGCATCACCGTTGCTGTCGATATCAATTACAACGGATTGTCTGGTGCGGTCACGTTTTTCCTCCGGCACCTCGATGAACGCGATATCTCCGTCCAGATCGAGGCAGGGTGCGTTGTGAAAGCGGGAGGTTCCCAGTTCACTGTACTGATCACCTTCGTTAAGATAGTAGGTCTGTCCTCGTGATCTGACCTTGACGAGCGGATTGGCGAAGAAGTCGGGTTGAGGAGCATCGATCATCGGCTGGAAAGCACGCGGATAGCGTGAACGGTCATCCGCAGCGAATACTATATCCGGATCAAAACCGGCTTCATCCAGCACGGCAGTCAGCAGTATGGCGCGGTCCAGGGCATGGCCATACTGATCCTGCAGTGTGGTGTCAGCCGGGGAGAGGGCAGTCAAAGGCAGCGCCATGAAAGAGGGTCCGGCTATACGTACACTGCGCAACACTTCGTCGCGAATTGCCATAATTCTGGCATGCGGATCTCTATCTCTGGTCTGCGCTTTGATGCTGTCGGCCAGTTCTTCAGCCAGATCTCGGGAACGAAGTGCTTTGCGAATCCGTCTGCGCAGCTCAGAGGTATAGGATTCCCACTCGCCGAATGAGATGAAAAGCCGGGGAAAATCAAAGTGGTGCGGGGGCAGTCCCGGTTCATCATAAATCAGAGCCGGTTTTTCGGCATGCCAGCGCATGGTAATCGAGTTGTCGTTGGTGCGGGCCGTATGCTCCACACAATCGCCCAGATTGAATGCCTTTATGGTTGGGCACATATCACGCGGCCAGCTTAGCTCAAAACTTTCACAGCTGGAGGGCGAGTCATCTCCGAAGCTGCGAACGGTGGCATAAAAGGCCGCATTGGTCTGAATGAAACGCTTCTCCACAGTTATGACACTGCCGGTCTCCACCCCCGGCAGATTCACAACCAGCGTTTTCCCGGCGGCATAGCGGGGGGCTGATGCGCTCCAGGCCGCATCCATCAGATTTAGTTCTCTGTCGGTTACAGTATGAACCTGACCGTTGAGGTTTGAGACTGTGGCCGAGATCAGTTCGACACTCTGCCAGCAGGGGTTGTAGCTGATTTTGATCTCGGAATTATGCTTCTTACCCGCATAGGTTAAAATACGTTTGCTGAATCTGGAGGTGGTGCTCCAGCTCTCAGGTGTATGGATAACGGTGCGTGTTTCACTGAAAAGTGTTTCGTGATCATGGCGATCACGTTGCGTTATTTCAAACAGAGGACGGCTGCGTGATTCTGCCTCGATCCGTCCGAGTACCTCTTTGAGCTCCAGATATTGTCCGGGTGAAAACTCCGGCACATCGATTTTCTGAGTCAGTTCTCCCTTCAATCGCGCCCCGGCATAACTGTGGTTTAAAGAGAACGTTATGCCGGCACGTTCAATCTCGACCTTCTCAGGTATCAGGCGGGGTAGACGTCTGCCTTCGCCAAGGTCGATGCTGATCGACTCGCGGATACCGCAGGTGATGTCGGTCTGCATCGGATATTTGCGTTTGTCGAGGCCGGTGGCGCCGATAACGAAATTCGCATAGCCGATCGACGGACTTAGCCAGGGCATAATCAGCATTTCAGCTGTCTCATCTCGGATCGGATAATCGGGGATGCGGCTGGTGAGCTCCACTCGCAGCGGCACTCCGGTGTCCTGCAAATCGTCCGGATAAAAACGACATTCGATGATTTGGGCCCCGGCCACTCTTTTTTTCAGTGCGGCCTCAAAGAACTTACGGCGTTTCTCCTGTTTGTTACGCAGAAAATAGCCGCGGTAGACGTTGTCGTTGATACCGGCAAAATCCAACGTGGTTTTCAGCAGCAGCGAGTCATCGCTTTCAAGCTTGCCGTTGGAAGTGATGGTCATCATGTTTTTTTCAGCCGGATAAACAGGAGAGGTCAGCAGCGTTTCGCCATCTTTGCGCGCTACCAGATAGCTTCGGTAACAAAGATAGGCGGGCAACAGCTCCTTGGTGTTCTCATCGGTAGCGTCCATCAGGATGTAACCACCCTGCGGATTATCGGCAGCGGTGATGGCATGGTTGAAAAAAGGTACCGGCACATCAGGATCCATTTTCGCGCCGGCGTGAATCAGAACGGGATAAGCCGGTATCCCGGCCAGACGCAGCATCACAACCAGCAGTGCGGCCTTGTCGCGGCAGACTCCGTAGCGGTTGTTAAAGGTCATGTCCACAGGGTGAGGTTCATAGCCGGGTGCCTCATCCTCGGTTGTGATGCCCATATAGCGGATGTTCTGTGAAACAAATTTGAAAATCACCCGGATTTTTTCGTGATAGTCCGTGATGCCCTCTGTGAGCTCCCGTACTTTGCTGCGCATCTCCGGTGTGATTTTGCTCATAGGCTGTTCACACAACTCCCAGTACCAGCGCGAGACCGTTTTCCAGTCCGGTGCGGTGCTCAGCAACAGCCGTTGCACCTGCGTGTGCAACGGCGGCATGTCCGGTTCAGGAAACATGCGCGGCACATTACGGACTTTCCAATGATAAGCGGTACGACCATCCGGCAGCTGAGTTACGCTCTCTATAACGGTTCCGTGTATCGGATCACGTATGATCTTATGTTGGATAGGCAGAGCGGCAGGTGCAATGATTTCATAATCGAGGCTGAGAATCGGAGAGTGATACTCGAAAACAGTGTGATCGGCCCAAGTGTTTTTCATGCGGGCTTTAAAATCACGTCGCCAGAAGACAATATGACAGATGTCACCGATCTCTACACCGGGTGTCGAAAGCATCAGGATTTTATTGTTGGGGTCATAGATGTTCATTTTCATCTGACCCTGCTCCGTCATTATTTTTGAGTATTTGTCGACATCAATCGGTATTACGGTATTATCCGGTTTAATGATCTCGGCGCGGTAAACCGCGCAGGTCGTGTAGTTGATGTTGAAATGAAAGCTGTGTGATATATTCTCGCGGCGGCCTTTTTCGGTCAGGATTTTGGTGTAGTCGTCATCCCAGTAAACCGCAGTGGCGTCTTCAAAATACTCCTCGCGCACATGGTCATCCACCAGTACCTGATCGGAATTAGGGTATTTGTCGGCGGTAACCGACCGCGCTGCCGTGAGGACACTCTGCTGATCGAGCAGAAACCCGTCAGGTGGTGTTGTTGGCTTGACCGTCGCAAGTGAATCGAGACAGAACATCGCAACAGTAATGATTGTGATACGCATAAAATTCATATTTTTTTGATCTTCAATGATGGTGTAACGTTTAGTTCAGTTGCGAGTTTACGAGTCAACTGAAACTGGTTGTTCGGACATAAAATAATTATGGAAGACGCTTATGCCATTTGACAGGGTCTTGTGAACAATGAAAGACAGCATAAACAACTGTATAACTGTCGGTCTGTTCAAAAAAGATTGAATAAGGAAAACGTCGCATCAGAGTACGCCGATAATTATTTTGAATGCAGCGATAGATTAATGGATTACGTTGGATCGACAAAAAAGCTACTTCTAAACAACGAAGGAAATCCATGCCAAGACCGAGCGACTGCTCCTCATACCACTGATATGCATCAGCGATGTCATTTCTAGCCTCAGGTGTGAAGATCAGCTCATTCGCCATGGTTTTTCAGAACCGATCCTTTTACTTCTTGCCAAGTCATGCCTGAATTAGGAGTGCTGAGAAAATTCTGCCTGCGACGGTCTAACTCCTGTTTCTGCCAAGCAGGAAAAGGAATCTCAGCATTGCTTACAGCAACGCTGTCCCATAAATCTTCAACTAATTGAATTTTTTCAGCAACAGATAATGTGTCTATTTCTTGTAAAGTCATGAAATAATTATGAATTATTAACTGATAATTTTCAATTAGATTTAATTTCTTTTTCGTGTGGTCAGTCGGGGTCATCCGTAAATATTCGCCTTTTTCCATTACCGCGATGCGTAATATGACAGATGGCACCGGGAAACTCAATTCTCAATTTTCTAGCCATGACAAAGGAATATCAGAAAG
>JAGYOL010000164.1 GCA_018399555.1 Kiritimatiellia bacterium
CCTCCGCATTACTGGCTGACGCGGTGTTGCATCTAGAAAAAAATCCGAAATGGTCGGGGCGGTGGGATTTGAACCCACGGCCTCTTCGTCCCGAACGAAGCGCGCTACCAGGCTGCGCTACGCCCCGATGTAAATGAGATGGATAAGATCAGGCGCGTTCAACCACGATCTCAGGATCGATAGTCTGACGCAGCCGCGCTTCAATTCCCTGCTTGAGGGTTATCTGAGCATGTGGACATGATCCGCAGGCACCGCGCAGTCGCAGAGTCACGGTTTTATCTTCGATCGCGACCAGCTCCAGATCACCGCCGTCGGCCTGCAGCATTCCACGCATCTCTTCAAGTTTCGCTTTGATCTGTTCTTCCATCAATAAAATCCTTGTTTTCGGTGGGCTATATAATGCCCGAAATTGAATTAAAGGTCAACCGTTGATATGAATATTTTTTACAAATTACAGCATCAGACCGTAAACCTGAAAAATGGCCATAACATCGTTGCGTATTTTGAGGTTGAAACCGCACCGCATACGGTTCTATAATGTGACACATCGTATTGCTTTCGGAAAGCAACAGATGGACAACTGCGGGCACAGAGAATTTACACCTCTCCCACATATGGCTGTATTTTCAGCTGGTTGGTTGACCACAGACCAGACCATCCGGCGCAGTTGAACCGCCCGGTGGGAATAAAAGAACAAATCAGGAGTGAACGGATGACAAAAAAAAGTACTTGCGGTTTCACACAATTCTATTCCAGCGCATTAGCAGTCACCTTTGCCGGTCTGATGCTGCTTGTTTCCGCTTGCAAGAAGCAGGAGCCGGATAAACTCCGCGCTGACTTAACTGCGGCAGTTGAAGCAGGCGACATGCGGAGTGCCGAAAAGCAAATCGATCTTATCGACAAAAATGTTGAAAACCCGGAACAGGTTATCGCTGTGATCGAATCCGGAGTTAATATCCTGCTGCACGGCAAAAAATTCGATCAGGCCGGAGAACTCGCCAAATACATCAGGGAAAAAGCAAGTGCTGATAAATATCACTATCGCAACCTTGCATCTTCGATCGACATACAATGTGTGATCGGTGAACAACGTTGGGATGATGTAAAACCCGTCTTCGCAGAGTGTGTCGCAGTTTTGCCTGATTCCCAGCTGGCCAGGTTGATGCGTTTTGTTTTCAACTCTCTGGCCAGAGCTGATCGTAAAGAATTGATCGGCGAGCTGACCGAATCGGCACTTACGCAGGCCAAAGGCAAGCAACGCTCAATCAACTATGCCGCCACGAAGTGGATCGACTCACGTGTAGACCGGGAGAAAAACGCCCTGCCCAAGGCATTGCGTATGCTCAACAGCACCAGCGTTTCGCCCGATACGGTCGGCTCCATTTTTCTCAATCATTTCTACGATCTGGCCTCGGACAAAGACGCGGTCAGAGAGCTCTGCGCCATCGGCTCTGAGTTGATCCTTAAGATCAAAAATGAAAGCATTGT
This sequence comes from Kiritimatiellia bacterium, assembly GCA_018399555.1. GTDB lineage: Bacteria > Verrucomicrobiota > Kiritimatiellia > RFP12 > UBA1067 > M55B167. Next base: position 1,489 of record JAGYOL010000164.1, read on the forward strand.
TAACGATCTGAAGGTCAAGATACTTGACGGTGCCTTTATTGTTGAAGATTTCGACCTTGCTGTATCAATGCTTGAGCAGGGCATTCCAGGCAAAGACGAAGCCTGGCACGCCATGTCGCTTCCCAAAGTTAAGGCGCATCGGGCCCAGGCGGACGGTAAACTGCGGGAAGCGGTTAAGTACTACCGTGAATTCATGAACGTCTGGAAGAACTCCGACAAAGTGGAGGAAATTGATCCTCAATCGCATATTGTGTACAGTAAAGAGTGGATTTTAGCGCGCAACGCCAAGCGCATTGCGGCAATTCTTGACTCCATACCGGATAAAGCCGCAGCGGAGAAGGCCCGGAACGAGGCTGCAGAATATTTCAAAACAGCGATTGAAAAGGTGCAGGATAATCAAGTTGCGCTGGAAATGGTCAACAAAGAGGCGGATGAGTTGAAGTAGTACGCAGATTCAGAAGTGCGGATTGCGCTGAGCTGCAGAGGCAGGGTTGCACAGTTTTGTATATAGCAGACATTCTATTGGCGAAGGAAGCAGCGTTCGCACGCACTACGGCTGATGCGATTTTAAAAAAGCAGAATAAACAAAAAGGATCAAGCATATGAAAATGAATCGCAGAGATTTCCTCGGAAAATCCGCCATCTTTGCCGGGGCGGCAAGCCTTTCGGGGTGTCGCTCACTTATGGGATCAAAAGAACCAATTTTCAAATTGTCTCTGGCTCAATGGTCTCTTAACCGTCACTTCTTCAAACGTGTTGAACCGCACATGGACCCTCTCGACTTCGCTAAAATCGCACGGTCGCACGGCATCGAAGCGATAGAGTATGTCAACCAGTTTTTCATGGATAAAGCAAAGGATCAGACCTACGTAAAAGAGCTGAAAAAGAGAGCGGCTGATCACGGAGTTAAAAGCCTCCTGATTATGATTGACCGCGAAGGACGTCTGGGTGATCCGGATAAAGCCAAGCGCATACAGACCGTTGAAAACCACTACAAATGGGCTGATGCCGCAAAAGTTTTGGGGTGTCACTCTATCCGAGTCAATGCGGCATCAGATGGAAGCAGAAGCTATGACGAACAGATGAAACTGGCTGCGGACGGATTGCGTCGCCTGACGGAATACACCGCCAAACTGGGGATGAACACCATTGTTGAAAATCACGGTGGGCTGTCTTCAAACGGTCAGTGGCTTTCGGGAGTGATGAAACTTGTAGGCAACGAACGCTGCGGCACACTGCCGGATTTCGGAAACTTTGCCATCGACCGCAAAAAGAACCAGTGGTATGACCGCTACAAAGGTGTTAAAGAACTGATGCCCTTTGCCAAAGCGGTCAGCGCAAAATCTCATGACTTTGACCCGCAACGGCCATGGATAACATTCAGCGGCGAACGGGAAACTGATTATCTCAAAATGATGCGCATTGTTCTTGATGCCGGCTATCGCGGTTATGTGGGAATTGAATCCGAGGGTGGCGGAGATCAGCAGAGGGGCATTGACCTGACAAGGGATCTGCTTCTGCGGGTGCGTGAAAAGCTTACCTCGGAATATACATAATACCTCCACCTGTCCGGTCCTGTACGCTGCGTGTGAACAGACATCGGCAGTTGAGAGAAAACTAATTTTAGACGGGATTACAGGTTTAACCTGATCGCAATCAAATCCAGTCAGTCGTGGAATCCTGTCAAAAAATGGGAATGGAGAGATTTCCAATCCCATGAATTTGGATCAAACCAGAGTGATGGAATGAAAGCTTTTTTATACTTTAAAAGGTCTTCAATCTGCGCACGGCAGTAGCGATATCTGCAACCCTCTGATCGCCATTTTCACGCTCGACCGCGACACAGCCTTCAAAGCCGCACTCTTCCAGAGCTTTCAGAAAGGCGAAAGCATTGACATCTCCCTCACCCCAGACAACCTCTTCGCCCCACTCACCCGGAGTTTCCGTGCGTATGCCATCCTTGATATGCACATGCTTAACCCACGGAGCAAGCCGTTTAATTGCAGAAAGCGGGTCATCTTTGTTGTAAAGAATCATATTGGCAGGATCGAAGTTGATGAACACGCTGTCATGGTTCAGTGTTTCGATAAAACGCTCCAGTTCTTCAGCACTCTCCTGACCGGTCTCCATCAGCAGAGCCACTCCGGCATCGGCAGCGGCGTCACCCAGATACCGCACCCGCTCATAAAACTTTTTCGCATAGACTTCATCGGTATGATCAAGAAAACCGACATGGCAGGCGATATAATCCGATCCGAGTTCTTTTGTGATTTCAGCTGCCCGGGCGAAGGCCTCGCCACTGGCCGGCCAATGTTCATCGGGAGCGATTCCGCCTGTGCGTCGGATGGCATCAAGTGTGGTGTAGTCCTCATAATCAAAGTTAATCATACCGGCACTGATTGTCCAGTTCTGAGCTTTGACAGCATTCAGATAGGCATCTCCGCCGACTCCGAGAGCGGGAGCGATGGCAAGATTGATGTGTTCCAAACCCAGAGCCGTCATTACAGAACCGACCTCCGGTATATCTTTTTGAAAAGACCAGCTGCACACGCCGATCGGCCATTTTTTACATAGCTGCATTTGTTTTCTCCTTATTTCAATGTTACTTTGCGACCGCTCTTAGCAGAGCGTTTCTCGGCATCAACAATACGTACCGAATCATATGACTGAGTCGCATCGGTGACGGCTTTAACATCTCTGCCTCTGATTTTATCGGCAAACCAGGCTATCTCGTATTCATAGCCGTCACCTTTTTTGAGTCTGGGTGTAAATGGTTTGCCACGGGCCGGATAGACCTTCATGACATCCGTACTGTCGGTATCCATAATCACTACAGCATTTTCAAATGTCAGCATGTAACCGGCACGGAACCCGTAACTCTGAGTCATGGCCCAGCACCCCTCGGAGGTAACGGCGGCACCGCCGACATCATAGGCTGTTTTGATGAAAGTCATTACGCCATCGTCATTATACGTCGCCTGACTGGTGACACTGCGGGGCATGCCGAAAAGATAGTTGACCATGTCGGTGTCATGGATATGCAGATCAAGAGCCACCCCGCCGCTCTTGCTTTCGTCGGTGAACCAGTTTTCGCCCTTACCCCAGCCCGGCATTGCGCTGTAGCGATTGAATGAAGCGGCAATCACGCGGCCATAGCGTCCGGAATCAATGTATTTCTTCAATTCGGTGTAACAGGGCCAGAAACGCAGACAGTGAGCTACCATCAGCTCAGTGCCTTTGGGTGCTCGGGCAGCAGCATTCAGCATCATCTTGCAGCTTTTGGCATCCAACGACATCGGTTTCTCGCAAAGAACACTCACGCCTGCGTTGAGAGCCTTAACCGTCAGCGGCAGATGCAGCGGAGTGGGCAGGGTCAGTGATATGGCATCCAGCCGCGCCTCGTTCAGCATACAATCAAAATCATCATAGAGCAACGCGTCACCATAGTCTGTTGAATTATCCGCCCCCTGCAGATTGCCACCCTCGACACCCTCTGCAAACTGCGTCAGATTGCTGTCGCACAACGCGACGATTTTGACGCCCCGCTGCTTTTTCCAGTAGCCATAGTGCATTCGGCCCATGAAACCGAACCCGACTATGCCGATGCGTTTCGGTGCTTTTCCAGTGGTTTTCTGTTTCCGTCCGGCTTTGACTCTCTTCGCCATACTAACTCCTTTTTTATAAATTCAGACTGATCAGAGGTTTCCACATCCAGCCGCAGATCAGTAAAAGAAATGCGTCCGTTATGTAATTGCGGCAACCCTACAGAAAAGGTGAGACCTTGTCAAGAAAACAGGATTCTACTACCTGAGTTACTTGTTTTTTTTAACGGAAGCTGAGAGAATAGCAACCGATTCAACCGACAGGTGGAACTTTTCATGAACAAATTCACAAGCGATTAGGAGTGATACGACAAGATGTTACTGGGGATTGCTGAGCTTGTATTGCTGGGGTTGCTCTTTGACTGGCTCTTTCGTAAATTGAGAATGCCGGGGCTGATCGGTCTGCTGCTGCTGGGCATGCTTGCGGGACCGTATCTTTTTGATCTGCTCAACAGTGAGATCAGAGGCGTGTCACAGCAGCTCAGAGTGCTGGCTTTGATTGTGATTTTGCTGCGGGCGGGTTTCGAGCTAAGTCGCAAGGCGTTGGCGCAGGTTGGCGCAAGGGCGGTTCTGATCTCTTTTATTCCCTGTTTGTGCGAAGTAGCTGTTGTGGCATTGGCGGCACCT
>JAGYOL010000165.1 GCA_018399555.1 Kiritimatiellia bacterium
GCGTCTGGGCATGGTGCGTGAAGATGACTTTCTGCGTAAGGTAGGAGAGGTTCTGGGATTTAATTATACCGATCTGTCCGCTGTGCGACCCACGGATGAAGCACTTACATCTCTGCCGGCACGGGCGGTTTATCAGTATCATATCCTGCCGCTGAGTATTGATGAAGGTGTGCTGTATGTCGCGGCCAACGATCCTTTCAACACCAGCATGATGGATGGTTTGCGGATAGCCGCCCGGGGCGCGGTTGAAATTTCGCTGAGCACGCGCGATGAAATCGATAAGGCAATCCGCAAATATTACGGTGTCGGAGCGGATGCGATTGAAAAGATGATAGAGGATGATCGCTACTCGGTGGACACCAACCTCGACTCGATTTCAAAAATCGATGTGAATGAGATGGGAGCCGAAGCATCGATTGTGAGGTTCGTCAATCAGATCATCGCGGAGGCCGATCGCCAGGGAGCTACAGATATTCATGTTGAGCCTATGGAGGATGAGCTGCGTATCCGCTACCGGATTGACGGCATGCTGCACAAGGTGGATGTGCCACCGCAGCTGAATCGGCTCAAAGCTGCGATAATATCACGGATCAAGGTCATGGCTAACTTGGATATCGCCGAAAAGCGGCTGCCGATGGATGGACGAATTGGCATCCGGCTGAATAACGAAGATATCGACATTCGTGTTTCAACCATGCCGACTGCCTACGGTGAATCGATTTCGCTGCGTTTGCTGCAAAAAGCCGGTAATTTCGTTAAGCTGCGGGATTTGGGCTTCAACGATCATGACTATGGTAATGTTGTCAAACTGATCAACCGTCCGAACGGTATTTTTCTGGTTACCGGACCTACCGGTTCGGGTAAGTCAACCTCGCTCTATGCTTTTCTCCATGAAATCAACAAGATTCAGGTGCGGATTCTGACGGCGGAAGACCCGATCGAATACGAGATGGCCGGAATCAATCAGGTTCTGGTACGACAGGATATCGGCTTGACCTTCGCTCGGGCGCTGCGTGCCTTTCTGCGGCAGGATCCGGATATTATCATGGTAGGTGAAATCCGTGACGGTGAGACCGCCGAGATTGCTATCAATGCCTCGCTGACCGGCCATCTGGTTTTCAGCACGTTACACACCAATGATGCCGCCGGAGCATTTGCGCGTCTGATAGACATGGGAGCGGAGCCGTTTCTGGTGGCTTCGGCGGTCTGTGGTGTGATGGCTCAACGCCTGGTGCGGCGGTTGTGTCCTAAGTGCCGCAGGGAAGTCGGATTGGATATGAAGCTCTATGACTTGGATTGTCCTCCGGGTTCACAGACGGTCTGGGAAGCCGCCGGTTGTGAGGCTTGCACCGGTACCGGCTACCGCGGACGCGGCGGATTGTTTGAGCTGCTGGTCGTCAGTGAGCAGATTGAGTCGCAGATCATCGCACGCAAATCGACTGCTGATATCCGCGAGACCGCTGAGAAACAGGGCATGAAGCGGTTACGCGAGGATGGCTGGGTTAAAATTTTTAAGGGAATGACCTCGGTTCAGGAGGTCATGCGCGTGACCGAGGACTGCCAGTAGAGCCGCTGTTGTATTGACTGCGAAGTTGTGTTATCCGTTAGAATGGATTGATTTATGCCGGTATTTGACTATAGAGCCAGAGACAAAGAGGGAAAGAAGGTTGAAGGCAGTGTTAATGCTCCCGACCGGCGTGCGGCGCTGGTCGAGATCGAGAAGCAGGGGGTTGTGCCGGTTTCGGTCAATGAATCCAAAAAAAAGAAGGGCGGTGCCAGCCGCTCGGTCTGGAAGCTGCAGATCGGAGGCGAGAAGCTCAGGATGAAGCCGCTCGAGGTACTCCTGTTTACCTCTGAGCTGAGTGACCTGCTGGAGGCTGGCATGACACTGGGTGCGGCTCTGAGCTGCCTGGCACGTCAGGGTGAAGAAGATTCCGCAGCGAGCAGAATTGCTTCGGATGTATGTGACCGGATTGTGCGCGGCGAGCAGCTCTCTGACGCGATGGCTGCTCATCCGGAAACCTTTCCGCCTCTCTACAGTAATATGATCAAGGCCGGTGAGGCATCGGGTGCCATGATCGAGGTTCTGCGTCGCCTGGTGGAACACTATGAGCGCAGTGAAAAAATGCACTCTAGAATCAAATCGGCGCTGACCTATCCTGCAATTGTCCTGGTTGCCGGGGTTGTCACGGTGATTTTTGCGATGGTTAAGGTGATTCCGCAGTTTTCCAAGGTTTTCGAGAGTCTCGGAGATTCGCTGCCGTTGCCCACTAGGATATTGGTGGGATCAAGCGAGTTTTTCGTGAAATACGGCATTCTGGTGATAGGTGCTCTGGTTTTCGGTATTGTGCTCTTCCGCCGGCATATCAAGACCAGGGAGGGACGCTTGTGGTTTGACGGTTTGAAATTGCGGGCTCCGCTGATTAAAGGAATTGTCGCCTGTGGCACTTATTCGAGTTTGGCATACACTATGCGCACACTGCTTTCTAATGGTGTTAATGTGTTGCAGGCGTTGAAAATAGCTGAAGAAACCTGCGGCAATGCCGTGATCGCCGGAGCTCTGCGCAACGCGCGTGAACGGGTGGCTGATGGAACGACGATTTCCGGGCCGCTGGCAGGCAGCAAAGTTTTTCCCAAAATGATGACCGACATGCTGGCGGTGGGTGAGCAATCCGGTGACATGCCCGGTGCACTCGGACATATCGGCAAACGCTATGAGAGCGAGATGGATCGCAACATTACCGTTTTCACCAACGCCTTGGAGCCGATTCTGATCGTGGCGATCGGAGCGGTGGTCGGGTTTGTCGCGATAAGTATTCTGATGGCGGTATTCAAGGTCACAAGTTCGCTTGGCGCCGGCTAGTGAGGGAGGTGGCAGAGGTCTATAGGGATTAGGCAACTGGAGGGAAATGGAAGGTTTTTTTAACACAGAGGCGCGGGGACACAGATGCAACTGAAGGGCCGGTGACTCCACTGGACGCATTGGTGAAGCGGGAAGATAAGCAGCGGCAATCGGCAGTGGCGGTAGGCAGTGAGGAGATAGAGAGTTTTTCACAGAGCCAATAGAATAATCTTGTAAAGGGTGGAAGAGAGTTCCGCCGTTCAATAATAAAGGAGAGAGTATAATGCAAAAAGCTAAAAAGTGTGAGAAAACCGCCTGCAGTCTTCTGCGTGACGGTTTTACCCTGGTTGAGCTTCTGCTGGTTGTCACCATCCTCGGTATCCTTGCCGCAGTGGTGATTCCTCAGGTGGTAGGGCATGACGAGGAGGCCCGCATTCAGGCCACCCGCACTAGCATCGGCGCGATCGAACAGGCGGTTAACATCTTTGCTATGCGGCACAACGGCAAATTGCCGGATTCACTGGATGAGCTTACAATCAGCACCGATGACCGTCCGGGTCTACTCAAAGAGGGGTCGCTCAATGACTCCTGGGGCATGCCTTTCGGCTATACCAAACAGGGCAAGAGGTTCACTATATCTTCAGCCGGACCCGACTCCGAGATGGGTACCGAAGATGATATAACAAATTAAGAGCGCGGATCAGGGCGTGACTCTGTCAGAGTCATCCTGTTGCTTCGTGTCAGAGTTGAAAAGGTCGCGAACTTTTTATGCGGTTAAATCGTAATGGTTTCACTTTGGTTGAGCTGCTTATCGTTATCATCATACTCGGTGTTATGGTGTTTCTGGTGGCTCCCTCTGTTTCGACCGGTTCAGATTACGCCCGCCTGAAGTCGGCCTCACGCGGGGTTGTGCAGCTTTCACGTTATGCGCGTTCAATGTCGCTGCTGCGTCAGATGCCGATCGAGCTGATCTTCCGTTCCGATGGTACAGTGCGGGTTCAGCGAGGTGCTTCACAGGGAGAGAAGCTGGTATCGGATGAGGCCTTTGTCAGAACAAACTCACTGGAGAATGCGGAGGCGGAAGAAATTGACACACCGGAGCTGCGTCAATCTGACACGTCGGACAGTGAGGGAGGCTCTGAATATCAGATGGCTGACCTGGAGCTGGAAAAGCAGTATGAGCAGATAACCTTCCGTTTCGAGGGCTTCACCGATAACATGGGTGAGGCACATCTGGGCGGACGCGGTTTCGGTGAAAAATCAACCGCACAGCCCGGAGATGCTGTCGACGGAGATGAGGATGATGTCACCGAATTCAGGATACAGTATCGTACCAACGGCACCTGCCGGCCCTATCGTGTCCGTATAATTGCAGGTGAGGACGAACTGGAGTTCAAGGTTATACAGGTTAACATGCTGGGCGTTGCGAAGGTTCTGGAAGAGGATGAGCTATGAGACGCGGCGGTTTCACACTGCTTGAGATATTGATCGCCACGATGATTCTTTCATTCGGGTTGATCGCGCTGATGTCCGGGGTGAGTAAATGCGCATTGATGATCACCCTGTCCAAGGAGTACCAGCAGGCGCAGTATGTTTTCACTCTGGGTGAATTGAAATATCCCATTGAAGAGAGCAGCGATGTGGAGGAGGATCTGGTGGTTGACCCCGATTACGAACTGGTCGAGGGTTACATCTTCGAGCGCACCGTTGATGAAAAGGATCTGGATACCAATGAGGTGGATGACAAGCTCTATGTGGTGCGCACCCGCGTAAGCTGGGGTAGCGGCGAGGATCAGTTCGAAGAGCTGGTGCGTTATGTCCGTCAGGTCGAGTAGGGGCGAAAAATCTTTCGCCCTCTCAGGGGCGAAAAATCTTTCGCCCTCTCAGGGGCGAAAAATCTTTCGCCCTCTCAGGGGCTCAGGGGCGAAAAATCTTTCGCCCGCAGCAGAAGCGGGTTGAGTGCCTGGAATCATCATGTTGAAACGAACTTTAAATAAAGGATTCACCCTGATTGAGGTGGTCATGGCCGTTATGATTCTTTCGGTCATGATGCTGATGTCCTTTTTCTGCTTTGATGCGGTTGTGCAGAGCTGGACCGCCGGCATCGAAGTCTCAGATTCCATGGGACAGGCGGATTACATCATGGAGCAGCTGGTGTCGGGGCTGCGGTCGGCATATTATCCCGATGCCGGGGCTCAGCTTGATGAGTACGGGTTTCAATTGATTGACGGCGGCGAAGAGGAGAATGCGCTTGATGAAATCAGCTGGGTTAAACTTGGCAGTGCGCTGGTGGGTGAGGATTGCGGATTTGCGGAATCGCCGCATCGCATCCGAATCGGTGTTAATCAGGAAGATGACGAGGGCGGTCTGTTGGCCCGTGCCTGGCGTGTCGATCTGCAGCTCGACGAGTTCGATCCGCAGGAGGATGTTATGCCGATAGCACTCTCGCCGCGTGTGATTGCCTTTGACTGCCGGGTGTTGGATAAAGATCAGCCGGAGAAAGACGACGAGCCCAACTGGCAGAGCGAATGGAGTTCATCCAACAGCATCCCTAAGGCGGTGGAGTTATCGCTCTACATGGAACCGCCCGCCACGGCCGAGGATAATGAGCCGATTGAGATCAAAAGGATTGTCAGGATTCCGCTGTGGGACATCTCGCAGAATCCACGTCCTAAAGATGGAGCGGAGGGTGATGGCGGTGAAACGCGTGTTGCTCCTCCGGGCGGGGCGGTGGCACCCGGTAGTGACCGTCCGGGAAATTTGCCGCCCAACAACCGCCCGCCCGGTGGTGTGCCGCCCGGTGGACAGCCCGGAGGACAGCCCGGTGGATTTGTGCCCGGCGGCGGACGGACGCCTGGCGGAAAGGA
>JAGYOL010000166.1 GCA_018399555.1 Kiritimatiellia bacterium
GAAATCAATTCACAACCACCGGCACAACCATAGCAAGGGCGGGGGCGTTGGTTCATGCCTTAAATAGAAATCAATTCACAACTGGTAATCGCTCCACCCTATTTTTTTAAGTGTTGGTTCATGCCTTAAATAGAAATCAATTCACAACGCCAAGGAGGTAAACCTCTGATTTACAGAAGATTGTACCGATTAATCCACACGGTAAAACAATCAAGCTGCTTCAGAAGTTTACATTTCGCTTCAGTTTTCACAGACCAAAGGATTCAAATACGAAAAGATACCCAGCATCAAATTCGCTTGTGAAATTCAACCACAAAAAAGCCCCACCAGAAGCGGGGTTAAAGGAAAATCCTTCGGCACATGGCCTTATTGTGAAAAGATTTCATTGGTAAGTTATCACAATACGAGCGAGTTGTCAACATTGCCGATGAATAAAATTAAAATAATTCCATCTGCAAAGGTGTCTTGGGAGGCGGGTCCGATTCTTTCCCGCAGAAGTTCCGCATCTGGGAAAACTGTTTATCTGTTACCGACAACACACTGACATACCCCTTCTCAGGTATGCTCTGTTCCACCCGTTTCAAATGAACAAGCGCATTTTCCTTGCTGGGACAATGCCGGATATAAACTGAATACTGCAACATGGAAAAGCCGTCTTTCAGCAGCATTTTACGAAATCCGGCCGCTGTTTTACGCTCACGTTTGGTGTTGGTGGGCAAATCAAATAAAACATATAGCCACATGATCCGATATGCCTGTACAACTGTCTGATCTTTGCTCATATCAGAGTCGGGAAACAAAGGGTTCTGCTCTCGTTTTTAAAGCATCTCACAAGCGCGGCACTGCTTTCGGAAAGACCGATCATCAGCGGTCGTCGCCTCTCTTCGAATATGGTGTCGCAGGTCAGCACCTCAATCAGCGCCCGCTTGATATCCGGAGAAATCGTCTCCATCAAACCATTGTCTTTGACAAGCTGATGAACCATTTTGTCAACAAAAGGGCGGTACGGCTCCATGAAATCGTCAACTAAACAGAATGAGTTGTAGCGGTTATGATGATGTATGCCTATCGCACAGTATAATCCAGAACAGACCAACGCTCTGGCCGCAGCTGCTCGCAGAATTGCGTAACCGTAATTCAGTAACGCATTGGGCATTGCTCCGTCTCGCTCGCGTTTGAACCGCAGGTGACCAAACAACTGACTCCAGTAATATCGGGCGGCCTGCCCCTCGCGATTGTCGCTATCACCACTTTTAACACCGGCGGCATAACTCTTCAGACGTTCAGATCCTCTAACTCCGCAGAGTTCGAGAAGCTGTGCCTGATTTTTTATCTTGGCCGTGACAATCTCCTTCCACATCCTTTTCTTCAGCGGAAGTCCGGCTTCGATCTGATAGCGAATGGTTTCATTATGCGTGGTATTGCCGTCAAAACTCTGAAGCATGGCGCACGGGTGATGAGTTTCATCGCACACCACCACTGCGGTGTCATTTTTCAGAAACGCCTGCATCAAAGCCGTTGTGATTATGATGCCCTGATTCTCAAGGATTACAAAACCGATATCCTCGAGAGCTACGACGCGTTCAGGCTTGTTGTCGTCGGTCAGTGCGCGATAACACATCTGCCCGTTTTTCAGAGTTAGTTTACACCTGTGGGTAAAAACTAGGGTGCGCTTCAACATAACTCACTCCTTCCAGTTTATCCTCCCCAGAATATCGAGATCGAAATCGCTGCCCTCAACTGCAATATTGATATTGTTGACACTTAAACGCAGCCGATTTGCTGAACTCTCCCAATCGATTTTACTGGAACCGGGGCCCAGTTCTCCAGCCGATAAGGCCGTTTGATTATGATTGAATATTATACGCGATCCCTCCATAACCGCTACGCGGTAGAGCCGCCTGAGCAATTCGCTGTTGCCCAGTCGTTTTAACTCATCTGGTGAATCTTTCCAGAAAAGAACATTTGTGCCTGATTTCAACTTGTATCTCAGAGCAAGACCTTTTTCATCAACTTCCGGCAGAATCTCATCCCATCTATCCAGGCGTCGTGCTTTCACCGCATCGAACGCGGAAATCACCTTCCAGTCGGCCTTAGCTTTGCCATTGATTGTTCCACGATACAAGCCGGCGATATAGTTGCTTCCGTTAGCGACCATCTGATGACTCTTGTAGCACTGTCTGGATTGATCACGGTGTTTGCGAATGGGAATCAGGCTCTTTGCCTTGTTGCGTACCACAAGGCGTACCTTTTTAACCGGAACTCTCTTTTCCTTATTCAGCCAGATTGTTGCCGTTTTTCTATTCTCAAAGTTTGCTCTTACGACCTCCCGCACAACCGGATCCACTATGTTGTCTACATCTTTTGTGTCCAAGTCACGCACAAATTTGCGAACGACCGCTTTCCGTTCGTTCACTTGTGACTCCAAACCTTTGACAGGAGGCATCTGAATCACACCGTAAACCTTCTCCTGGTGCAGTTGCCCACGTGCAGTATCGCCCTGCAGCATTACGGGTGAACCGTCTTTCTTGATAACATTTCTGCCGCGTTTACGCAGAATTTTATAGGTTGGCTTCAATGTATTATCTTTGTGTAGGTGCGGAATAAAAATTTCACTCTGTATTTCCGCATTCAGATAACGGTCAAAACCATCCCAGGGTTGTGGGGCAGAGGGCATGGGCTCGCCATATTTTCTAAACCGCTCATATTTTTCATAATAGCTGGCCAGTTTGTCGTAGAACTTTTTATTAAGGCAAGCCAGCACCACAGCATCAATGGCATGATGAACATGATTATCACGGCTTTTATCTTTAAGCCCCCAGATGTCTTTTACTTCATGAACAACGTTGGCTTTGAGAGTTTCAACACGATTAAAAAAGCTCTTAAGATATAAAACCGCGTATTTAGAAATTATTCTCGTATCCACCAGCTGGTTATTGGTAAAGCCGTTCGGGGGTTCGGTTAATTCAAATCTTTTCAATTTACCTCGAAGATAATCACGTTCTAGTTTCGCATGCAGCAGTTTCTGGCGTGCTTTATCTTTGGAGCCTTTATCCTGAGAGGAGCGTGACTGTGCCCGACTGCGTTCCATCTGTGATTCCAACTCATCGATATGCGGTTGATATACATGTCTGGCACGCAGAAGAATTTCAGATGCTCCGCCAAGTTCCTGCGGAAGAAAGTTGCGTTTAACCATACAGTTGTAGTGCATTTCACACAACGTCATATTTTCCTGTGAATTATCCAAACGGCGGCTTCTGGGCACAGTGTGTTCAATCTGAAAAACGGGATTTTCTCCCAGAAAATCATGCAGCCCGATTTGTCTGCCTGTATACAGGCACTGCTTCCCCTGTTCCATCCACAATTTGTATTTCAAAATGTTGGTCGTCGTCGCATCATATCCGTTTTCAATTATAGCAGACACATACTCCGCATTCTTCTGTTCTAGTTCACGCTGCCAACTGTGGAGGGCCGCTCTGTCGTTGGCATTGTTAAGCTCACGAGCCATCTCCACACGGATACATGTGTCTTTATTTATGATCCCCTCATTAAGCAACGTATTGATTAATCGGCGAAGAACAAATAGCGCCCGCATGAAGACAGGGTTCTTAATGGCGTTAATGCGCGGATCGCCGAGTTGATTCTCTTTCGCTTGCGGATAATACTCTATGGCAGAAGGATGATAGAGTAATCGCAATTCGCTCTCTTGCGAGGGATCAGCGTATGCGAAGTTGTACTTGTCCGCCAAAGACTGTTTCAGTCGACTTTCCAGCGTTAAGCCCTTGACATATTCGCCCTTGCCCTGATGCCCGGATGCATGGATTACCAGTAGTGACACCGCACTCCTCGCACTTCCATCACGCTGTTCATCAGAGAGACCAGCCCAGCGTCTTTCCCCGTATCTGTCCTGTATACATTGCAGCATATTATCTTTGAGCGTGGTAACGTTTTCAGGTATTTGCAGAAACAAATCATTGCCCCCGTCGAATTCGTGATCGCGCAGCTTGCTGATTTCGCAATTAACCGCATACTCAATCGCACTGTCCAAACTGTGCCGGGATATGATTGCCTTCACCAGTTTCCCGACGTCATCCTCTACGGAGTTCCAATCAATTTTTTTAAGTCGAAATATTTCCGGCAACTTTCCCAGGAAAGCCGCCTGCGAATATATTGTACCCTTCTCCATCCAGACCATTATGTTTTTAACAGCCTTCAAACTTAAATTACCGTAGCCTTGCGGTAGTGGTTTTGCCAGTTTTTCGGCAGAAGAGTCGTCAAGCTTCAGATTATTTACGAGGAATTGCCGCAATTTTTCGGTATTGTCAAATGAAAAAAGAGCATGCCATATATCACCGACTACCTGCTCTTTCGTTTTGTTTTCAGCCTTGGCATATCTGGCATAAACCTCGTTTTCCCAATTATCACCAAAGACAGAAATCATTTTCGCGGTAAAAGGAGCACCGGGCGTCGCCGTATCTTTTCTGCAGTTAAACACCCAGCTTTCTCTGTCGGCTTCACGATATTTACCACCGTATTCAACCTGAGTACGTTTTGGCAGAAGTTTTTTCACCAGTTTTTCGAACTTTTCATTTTTTCCCTGCTTAAGCAAGTTCTGCAGGGCAATACGCCGTTCTTCTTCATTTAGAAAACGTGGTTCCAGTGAAACACCAACCGGCGCGCGAACTTTGATATTGTTGATAAACTGCAGTACTCTGAATCTTTCATAAACGGGATGGCTTATCGGAATGCGCGGTTTTTTCGGTTCAAGCGGACATTTGCCAATCAACCCCTTTTGTGATTTTAACGGACGCTGAAAAAAGATCGCCCGCTCCAATTCTCGAACCATGTTCCGGTCGAGTTGTTGAACTTCACATATTCTATGGAATTCCTCCAGATAATCTTTACGGTGTGTATAGTGTCCAGCACCACGAACTGCTTCATCTCCCAGAGACTCTTCATAATAGTACTGCCCCAAAGTCCGACCATTCATTTTTTCATGCAACTCTTTGATAGCACCCATAACGGTTCCATCTTTATCCTCGCCTGCCACCCGGTTGCTTTTGTATCCGCGACGCTGAGCCAGATGATAAAAAGCTCTGCCAAGCATGAACCTGTCTGCTTCACTGTTGAGGTCAAACTTGCGCGTAACCGCGGCATAACGACAATAGTAGGGGTTGCGCTTCTTTTGTTCCCAACTTTGAGCAGTACAGTTCAACCACTCTCTGAAAGATTGTGCGTCAGGATAATGTTTCGCGTAACGCCATTCATGCAGATCATTTTCCGAAAGTTGGGGTGCCAAGCTATATTTGACTAACACTTTCAACGTTTCAAGTTTACGAAGTTTTCTTCTGAATTTTATCCGTCTGGCTGAACGATAGCCAGTTCGCTCGGACGCACGGGAGACCTCGACATTTTTTTCTTCACCCACCCCTTTTTCAAAAATCACCGATCCTTTATCAACCAATGACATGCGTCCTCCAACGTCGTCAACGACTGCCCATCCTATACTGTTTGTCCCCAGGTCCAGTCCCATAACTCTCATGCTACTCTCCTTTTTTGAAGCCACTTTAAAACAGGATGCAAACACATTATCACAACTGCAGTGACAAAACATGTCACTGCTGATTTTATTTAATCGAAAAATTCAGGCTTGTTTTTCAGCAGGCAGTGTTGATCTGCTGTTATGCCGACGGGATCAAC
>JAGYOL010000167.1 GCA_018399555.1 Kiritimatiellia bacterium
GTGACTCTGTGAGAGATAATTTCTGAAGCAGTAATATCCTGTTAAAAAAACAGTTTGGTTGCCTGCCTGTGCGTAGCACGCAGACAGGCGGCTACGCTGCGCTACGCTTTTTAAGGTGTAAGGTGCTGTTAAAACTACTGTCAAAGGATCTGAACCATGTATTCTAAATGCCTCGCTAACCTGATGCTGATGCTTCTGCCGGCAACTTTGTTCATTGCAGCATGTACAAGCTCAACTTTTCAAAACGCCGACGCTACAGTGATCTATGTTTCGCCGCAGGGCAATGATCTCTGGAGTGGCGGGAGCTCTCGTCCGAACCGCAGCGGCACCGACGGCCCACTGCGCACCATTGCCGGAGCCCGCAATAAAATCAGAGCTCTTAAACAAAATTCAACGGGAGGATTCAACAAAGCTGTGACCGTTATGCTGGACAATGGAATCTATACGCAGAACGAAGCACTGATTTTCACCGCTGAAGATTCCGGCAGTGCTGAGTTTCCTGTCACATATCGCGCAAAACCGGGCGCAAAGCCCGTTATCAGTGGTGGTCTGGTGCTGAATAACTGGACACCCGCTGATTTCAGAAGCACATATATCACCGGTTTGTCTGATCAGATATGGCAGATGCAGCTGCCGCCAAATCCCGCCGGCACAGCCTGGGACTTCAATCAGCTGTATATCAACGATTCCGCCAGACAGCGCGCCCGTACCCCCAACCAGGGATTTTTTCTGCGCAGTGACGGCCCCACAGGAAGCAACAGCAACCGCGAATTTTATTATAAAGAGAACGATATCGCCGAATGGCACCACCTGGAACGCGCCCTTTTTGTTGTGTATCACTCCTGGGCGACATCTCTACATCATATGGAATCAATCGACACGCAGGCGAACATCCTGACCTTCCGTGAACCGGCCAGGTGGCCGATGGGACGCTGGGAAAAGCAGCAACGCTACTACGTGGAAAACCTTTTCGAAGCTTTAGACCACCCAGGTGAATGGTATCTTGATTCGGATAATAACACCCTCTATTACTTTCCGCAGCCGGGTGAAAAGATCAATGCAACGGAGGTGACTGTTCCCCTGCTGAAAGCAACTCTTGTCGAATTCATGGGGGATACGACCAAAGCGGAATATGTTGAGCATCTGCACTTCCGAGATTTGATCTTCCGTCACACCAACGCCGATCTCAGTGAAATAAAAAACTCGGGTCAGGCCGATATCCATCAAGCCGCCCTGATTATGGCACGCGGTCTGCGACACTGCAGCTTCAATAATTGCGAAATCTCATGTGCCGGAGCACACGCTCTCTTTCTGACCGACGGCAGCAGCTCCAATCTGGTACAACAGTGCCATCTCCACACACTTGGCGGCGGCGGTGTGTATATCGGTGGAGGGTGGGATGTCGGCGGCAAAGGTATATCAGCGAGCAACACGGTTGATAACTGCTTCATACACAACGCTGGCAATCTTTTTCATGGCGCACACGGCATCTGGATCGGGAAAAGTTCTTATAACCGGATAACTCACAACGAAATCAAAAATATTGATTACAGCGGCATCTCATGTGGCTGGTCATGGGGCTTTCAACCGTCGTCTGCCAACCACAACCGGATTGAATTCAATCATATTCATCATCTCAGTAACGGAGAAGGATTAAGCGACATGGGCGGTATTTACACCCTCGGTGTATCACCTGGAACCACCCTGCGCAACAACCACATTCACGATATCTACAGCTATAAACATGTCTCACATGGCTCGGGGCTTTATCCGGACGAGGGAAGCTCTTGCATTCTTATGGAGGATAATGTGGTATACTGTGTGCGTAGCTCTCCCCTGTTTATGCATTACGGAGCGGACTGCACAGTGCGCAACAACATTCTTGCATTGGGAGACCATGGCCAGATGCGCAGAAGCCGAGAGGACAAACGGTGTCATTACCTCGCGACCGGCAATATCATCTACAGTGATCACCCGCAGATGCTGGACGGCCCCTGGAACAATGGCGACTGGCTGGTGGCCTCCAACATATACTGGTGTACCAGCAGTAAACCGGAGTTCGCGGGAAAATCTTTTGCGGAGTGGCAATCTGCAGGTAATGATCACGGCTCAATTGTGGCTGATCCGCTGTTTTGTAATCCATCGCATGGAGATTTCCGACTGCAAGCGTCTTCACCTGCCCTGCAACGAGGGTTCCGTCCGATAGACACAACACAGGCAGGCCTTTACGGCGACAGAACCTGGCGCTCATTACCTGACCGCTTCCCCGACCGCAAACTCAATGAAATTGCGCCCCCCCTAAAGGTACCGCTGCAAATCAATTACGATTTTGAAGCAGGCGAGATCGGCACCAAACCCCTGGATGCACGAGTGCATGTCAGCGGGGCCGGCTCGATTGAAATTTCCAATGAGACCGCAAACGATGGAAACAATTCGCTCAAAATTACTGACGCTCCGGCTCTACAACGACAATGGTATCCGCATCTGGAATACCTGCGCACATACACCAACGGCACAATTCATATTTCCTGGGATATGCTCAACAACGCTGAGCTGCCGGCTGATTTCACAATCGAGCTGCGTGACTACAGCATGTCGGGAAACTTTGCCACAGGTCCGTCAATCGCGGTCAGTGCAAATGGGGAAATAAGAGCCAACCAGACCTTTCTGACAAAACTTGAGCACGGTCAGTGGCACCATGCAGGAGTGACAATCAATCTGAATGAAAATCAACACCACTTATACGATATCGTTATCAGAGCATCCGGCGGAAAAGAGATAAAACGCAAAATCACAATCAAAGACCGCCGCTTCAGGAATATAACCTGGCTTGGAATCATAAGTACCGGAGACCGCAAAGCGGTGTACTATCTTGACAACCTGCGAATGGGAACTTTCGAGGAGATAAATAAACCGCCCAAACGTCGTCCGAGGCGTCAACGCTGAAACCCTAAACCATCGACTTTTGCGAGCAGATCTGATGATGCGCCCTCTATTCGCACCTTTGTCGACTCAAACTGCCTGCGTATCGGATAGCTGGCTCGTTGAGCGTTAAAAACCTTTACACGTTGAGCATTATCACTCACGGTGGCACACCGCAACCTCTCCGAATCGCCGCGAATGTCATACACTCTGAGCACCAGCTCGCGCAAAACATCTTCGTCACTTCGTTGAAACGCTGAAGTGTCTATCAACGGTACCGGCGGCTGCGGCAACGTGAAAGGATACTCCGCTTCAACTCCCAGAAAAGCGCAGGCACCGCGATAGGTCATGGCGGTGCCGTTGACCTTGCCCTCAAAGGAGTGGCCGGCAATATGAGGCGTAGCGATATCAACCAAACGCAGCAGATCGTCCCGATAACACGGTTCACCTTCCCAGCAGTCAACCACAGCATGTGATATTCTACCAGCATGCAGTGCATCGCACAAAGCCTGATTGTCAATCACCGCCCCGCGTGCGGCGTTAATCAGCATAACACCCTCACGGGCAGCGGCAAACTGCTCTGATCCGATCAGATGAAAGGTAGAGTCAATTCCCTCTTTACTGAGCGGAACATGCAGACTGATTATATCAGACTCACCCAGAATCCGCTCAAGATTCACAAAACTCCGCGCTTCGATATCATCCGAATTACGCTGACGCGGCGGGTCGTCAGCCAATACCCGCATGCCAAGCGCCCGGGCAAAACGACAGACCTGACTGCCGACATTACCCACACCCACAACACCCAGGGTCCTGCCTGCCAGATTGAAGCCATACTCACCGCCAAGCCACAACAGAGCGGCAGCCACATAATTACCCACACTGACGGCGTTGCACCCTGGCGATGTCACCAACTGAATCCCGGCACTCCTGAGATATGCAATGTCAATATGATCGGTACCAATAACTCCGGAACCGCAGAACCGAACGCGGCTGCCTTCAAGCAGCCGACCGTCCACTCTGGTTGTGGAACGGATTATCAGCATATCGGCATTTTTAACGTCTGCCGCCGATATTTCCCGCCCATCAATCAGCGAAACATCACCGAGCGTTGAAAAAGCCTCCTGCACAAAAGGCATGTTCTTATCGCATACAATCTTCATAAGTCAGCAGAGTCCTGTGACTCCCGCATCTCAACAAGAAGTCAATGTCAGTAAGTCAATGTCCCAAATGACAATAAAATATGCGGCAAATTCGTAAAAACCACAACTTCCGCTCTGAAAAACAGTGTCTTTACCGATAAGCCTGAGGGGTGTAAGTTCCGCATTTTTTTTCAGCGAAAATCTTTTTGAAGCGGGTGAACCGCGGCAATCCGTTTTCAAGCGGAACTTGAGCCCAGCTCTCACCGATCAGCGGACGTGCGTAACTCACAAAATCGTCGGTGACATCAATCCGACTGGATGAAATCCACTCGGTCGGGAAAAACCGTTCACTGTTGGCTACCACCTCAAGCGGCACTTTATCATAACGCACCCTGTATGGCTCGCCGGGTTCACGCAAAATCGTCGCCATATAACCGTTGCCGTCCTTTCGGGCTATCTCGACCGCATAACGTCCGGACTCATAAGCTTCCTGCAGATCAACCACCGATGCCAAAGGGGCCGAGTGCCGCTGATCAGTTCCGACGGTCTGACCACGTGCTTTACCTGTGGCTTTCAATCCGACAGAATTAAGATAAGCCACAATCGCCGACTGAGCTGTACGCTCACTTGCACCGAAGTTGACATGACCGAATGAATCTTTCTGCGCACCAATATCTCCTACATCAAAGCCCTCACTCACAACCACAATGCAGCGTCCACTGCGCACCAGTTCATCATTAACCAGATCCGCCATCTCCGGCAACGTCACACCGGATTCAGTCAGATAAATCTGCAGCGGTAACGAACGCTGCGGATCCGCCAGACGCGCCGCCGCCGGAATGAAACCGATCTTACGCCCCATCGTCTGCAAAACCAGAACCGGGTCCGCCGGTGATGAACCGGCATTCTCCTCGTTAACACCGAGCAAATTAGCAGCCCAGTAACGGGCGGTTGAACCATAACCGGGGGTGTGATCAACCAGTTTGAATTCCGAATCGCCGACATCATTGTCAATGGTTTTGGGTACACCAGTGGCAACCAGTTCCAATCCGCTTTCAGCCGCAATACGTGCGATTTTGTTAGCCGTATCCATTGAATCGTTGCCTCCGGCGTAGAAGAAATAACCGATATCATGCGCCTTCAGCACCTCAATAACCCGCGCAAAATCTTCGTGCTGACCGGATTTCAATTTGTAACGGCACGTTCCAATTGCACCTGCAGCCGGCGTGCTTGCAAGCAAAGCAATCTCTGTGGAATCCTGAGCGGAAATATCCAGCAGTTCCTCTTTCAAAACACCTTCAATGCCATGCCAGGCACCGTAGACGTTACCGAAGGCCAATGGGTAATCACGACAGGCGTCTATCACACCTCGAATTGAATTGTTGATCACCGCGCTGGGACCACCCGACTGCGCCACCAGAACATTTTTCATTAAGCACTCCTTTTTTTTGTTTAAACTTCAAAAAACCGCATACTCGTTTTTTTGAACTCATGTAAACTGAGCAGCAAAGTACCCTGCTTGAGTTCACATGCTTGCTCAAGTTCTCTAAAAAGCAACTG
>JAGYOL010000168.1 GCA_018399555.1 Kiritimatiellia bacterium
TGCGGAGATATCTCAGATGATTGCAACCTGAGTTAAAAAACAGCAATGCAAGTGCGGCATATATAAGTACTCTTCTCATTAACAAAACCTTTTCCCCCCTCTGAAACTTATCTTTCTATCGTAGCATGCCAGAGCACCGGCCCGGAACGTTGAGAGTGTTGACGCCCCGCCGGCAAATCGATTGCCGCCATGCAGCCATCCACCTCTATCTGCTTCTCGCTCAAACCATCAAACCGTATTTTACAGGACTCTTCGAACGGCAGCGGCACCTCAACCCGTCTTCCCGGCTCAGCATAAAGCCAGAGTTCGCCTCCTGATTGCCCGTATTCGAGCACAAAGGAGCACTCATCTCCCCCGCGCTGCGCCAGAATACCAGCCCGCATATTTTCATCCTCAGCATAAAAACCGTATGGTGCCAGATGCCGCCCATCGACAACACGTGTAACCGGACCGAGGTTGGCTCTGACCGCGAGACTCCCATAGGTAGCGGTAATAACCCCGTCGTCATCAAATGCCGTATAATCTGTGTCACGCACGAACAGAGGAGCGCGGTCATGGTTGAAAGCGCGTAACGGACGTCCGGTGTAACGGGCGGCGACCGTTTTCTGCAGCCTTGAAAGCCAGGCGTACCAGTTGCGGCTGGGCGGATGCTGTGTAAAATCAGAGGAACCGCGCCAACTGAGATGATAGCCCAGCGCCAGCGACCAGCTAAGCGAACGGTTGTCTGTCACAAACTGACCGAGATCATGATGTGCGAAAACACATTTATCATGCGAAATATGCTGCGCCAGCGGGTATATCTCCCAGGTGCGGGGCGGCAGAACTCTCTTGAAACTTCTGCGCCAGGTCGGACCGCCCCTCGTCGGAACAATTCCCCAGGTCAATCCGCACAGCAGGGTCTGATACTCGGCAATACGATCCCAGCCATGCTCAGTGCCCAGTGCCACCAGAGCGCTGTCTTCAGCATTCATCGCGATCATCCCCTCGCTGTAGGCATACGGAGTGGGTGATGCGGAGTTGAAATCGTATAGAAAGCCACGGGCACCGCATTGATCCTGAAAAAGAATATCCACCGACAGCTCCCGGCGGAACTGATCCCGCACCGCACGGTTGACCGCCTGTACAGCGGGATGCCAGAGGGTGGTGGTCCAGCCTGGATTGTCCCCATATTTTTCGTAACGTTTTTTTCCGTTTTCCTGTACCAGCAACGGGGCTTCACCCTCCCTTTCAAAGGTGGGCCCCCTGGGTTGATCACACCACCAGGTAGGATTAGTGTAGGGAGAAAACAGATGACCACGAGCATGTAGCTCACGCACCAATGCCTTAAACTCATCCATCGATCCGAATGCTCCTGCGGGCGGGAGATGATCGGGGTACTGTTTATCGAAACCGCCGTGCAGATAATCAGCGAAGTGAATCAGCGACGGCACCGGCAGATATTTCAGAGCACGTAATTTATCCGCGCAGGTTCCACTCAGATAAAGCAGCGGAGCTTGACGCAAGTTTGCCAGACGTTCACCGTCAATCTTGGCATGCAACGCTGTTGTAATCGAATTTGCTGCACAATAGTCGGATACCATGCTGTTCATCGTCAACCCGACACGCAGACGTAACTGCGGGGTTGTCCACTTGCTGCCCGATTCAATCCAGGTCAGAAACGATCGGCCAAGGTAGCCACCCTGCTGATCGCCACCACAGAAAAGATGCGCCGGCACAAATATCCTATCGTGATCTTTACCGCTCTGCCACGGAGTTTCAGCAGTACGCGGCTGCGCCCGGTATAAGCTCAGCGTGGTTGAGTTCGACTCCAAATGCAACATGTCCGCATAGGCCGGCGGATAATCCGCGGCATAACTCAGATACCTTTCCGGAACAAGCATCTGATAGAACGGGTAGCCGCCGGTTTCAAACCAATTCCCCCCGGCCTGCACAAAATTCCTGAGCCGCCCGATTGAAATGAGCAGCGAATCTTTATCGCGGGCGGGAAAATACTCGCCATAGGGGTTGACAATGCAAAGATACTCTGTGTTCTGCAGAGCTGCATCAATTGCATTGATCGTCCGTAACGATTCCACGGTCTGCCCGCTCTTCGCCGCGGTGAGCGCCCGCTGCAAAACACCGCGCCACTCCGCAACCTTGATTGTGCTCCAGCCTCCGGTTTCAGGTCCGTCGTTCAAGTCGATCAGTGCGATGCGTCGACGCGGCTGTCCGTCGGACAGCCTGATCACTCTGCGCACAGTGCTGCTTACTATCTGGCGGGCGATTACAGAGTGCTCTTCGTCACGAATACCGTCGCCGATCCGCCACAGACAACCACCCTCGCCACCCAGCCGTGAACCGGCAAAATAAGCGCCTCGAGAAGATGTCACTAGAGTTATGTCACTCAGTTTTTCCGGCTGGGCACGTACTGAAGGCAGTTTCAGTGCATTGATTTTCCCTGTCAGCCGCGCGTCAAACCAGCGTGCACCCTCATCGGTCACCTTCAATGCAACACCATGCTGCTTGTCATCCGGCAGTGCGATGCCCGAACCGAACAGTTCGATGAAGGCGGCGGGGCCCACACTGCAAACACGCCATCTGCCCGGACTATCCTCCGGCTGCTGGGTGAAAAAGGAGCGTTTTAATGCCAACCCTACACTGTGATTGGGCATTGCCGGCATTATCAGGCGCTCGACGGCAGAGAGATCAAAACTGATTTTGGCGGGCAGTTCAAAGGCGCGCAACCTGTCGTCAATTGGAAAAACGCTTGCGCTGAGATCAAAGCCGTCGGCGGCCTCATTCAAATGCACCACCACCTTCAGAGTCGCGCACCTATAAATAAGATCAATTGATCCGGCACCGGTTTGACTGAATGAAAAAGCATAGCTGCTGTCGCCCGCTTTGAACTGCGCCGCTTCCAATCTGCCGCCGTTCATCTCAGCCGACCACAACCCCGCACCCGAAACCCGCCACACAGCAGATGAATCTGCATCCGATGAAATCACGACCGCTCCATCCGCACGACCGATCCGCAGGCGCGCCTGCGGCGCGCCAAGTTCTAGTGTCCCGGCACTCACCCGCAAATCGGCCTCAACGGTCAGAGCCGATATGCACACCATCCACAGAAACCAATACTTCAACATGCAGTCCGTCCTTCTTCTCCACACCGCCAACGCGCCAGCTACTCTCCAGCTGACATAATAGTTTTATGTCGCTTTGAAAGCAATCTCCGATTTAATTTACAATCCGTCACCAAATAGATCATATACGATTCAAGTTCTGAAGTGGAGTCAAGGTTGCGAAAACCTTTTCGCGCCCAAGTGTGCATATGAAAAGAATCTTCCACTTTTGCTTGACTGAGAATTACACTTTTGCCCGCCGCCCCGTTGCGTCCGCAGCTTTAGTTTGCCCGGAATACGGGCAAAGTGGTATAATAGTGACAAATCTAAAAGGGGATTTATACTTTCTTTTTATATTTTTGTATATTTTTATACTTTGATGGGGACACACATTATGACGAAGCACTTCAATCACTCTGCCAGGCCGCTCGGCTTTTTTTCAGCCGTCACAATTTTTATCACAGCCGTTTCACTGACGGCAGCACCGCAACCGGAACGCGGAGCGGCGGCAACGATAATCAAACCACGACCGGCGCATAAGCTCTCACAAGCTGCGTACCGACAGATTGAGCTTCCTGCAAAAAGGACGAAGGTCAGAGACAACCGTAGATTGGGTCCTCATCTGAGGCAAGCTCTTGAATTGGCCGAAACAAAAGGTGCTGCCGCCGCGTTGGACAGTTTACGCAGCAGCGGTGCCGTTCCGGACAGCGGCAGCGAAAATGTTCCGGTTGTGGTGCGTGCTATCCAGCCCGGTCAACTCAATGATCTGAAACGTCAACTCAGCATTGGCGGAGCCAGGTTTCACCACGCCGGCATGAACACCTTGAAAATGAGTATGCCGCTGACGCAGCTGCGCAATGCCGCCTCTCTCTCTCAGATACGCTCAATCCGTGCCCTGCGCCCGCCGCGCAAAAAAGCCTACGTCGGCGAGGGAGTGTCGGCTACGCACGCTGACATCTGGCACTCATTAGGATTCACCGGTTCAGGGGTGAAGGTAGCGGTGGTTGACACCGGTTTCACTGCGCTGGCCGCCCTGGTCAGCGACGGAGAGCTTCCCTCTGATTATGTGGCGGTGAATTTCAGTTCAGCACCGGATATCGGCGACACCGATGCGCACGGTTCGGCCTGCGCCGAGATTGTGTATGACATCGCGCCGGATGCCGAATTGCATCTGATCAAAGTTGACGACATCTCCGATGTCAGCGCGGTGGCTGAATATTGCGCAACCGCCGGAGTTAACATAGTCTCCTTTTCATTGGGCTTTGATGTGATCAACTTTCATGACGGCATAGCCTATCCAAACCCATATACCGATATCAGCGACCATCCGGTTACCGCTGTCAATTCGATGCGTGAAGCCGGTACGCTTGTCGCGATAGCCGCCGGTAACGAGCAGCTTCAGCACACCTTGATCAACTGGGGCAGCTCCGACGAGGTGCTGCTCTGGGATTCGCAAGGCACAGAGTTCAACGATCTGTACTACGATTACAATACAGCCGAATTCCCGGCGGGGGCCTACATCTCGGTGTTGATGAGCTGGAACCGCTGGCCGGTCACAGACGAAGACTACGATCTCTATCTGTACCATTACAATGAAAACACCAGAATGTGGGATGATGTAGCCAGCAGCACTTGGTATCAGAACGGTGACGCCTACAGCTACCCGACGGAGGAGCTGGAATATATCACCGAGCAGAGCGGCTACTATGCCGCCCTGGTGCATCACTATAACAGCGGCAGCAGTAGCACGCAGCCGGAGTTTATTCTGCGCTACTACGGAGTTGTCTATCCATACTACTGGCAGTACAACAACGCCAGTAATCCCGCGCCCGGTTCGATTTCAATACCCGGTGACGCAGAAGCAGCCCTGACCGTCGGTGCGGTTGACTTCATCAATTATCCCGACGGACCGGTCGACTACTACTCATCACTCGGCCCTAATAACCGCGCCTTCACCGGCGGCACAGCCGCGATCAAACCGGATCTGTGCGCCCCGGCCGGAGCGACCTCGGTGGTCTACAACACCTCCTTCTCCGGCACATCCGCCGCCACACCACATGTCGCCGGTCTGGCGGCCCTGGTAAAGGGGGTCTACCCCTTCTTCACAGCCGATCAAATTGAAAGTTATCTGGAAAAATTCTGTTTTGACATCGCCCCCCCGGGCAAAGAGAACACCAACGGTGCCGGCAGTACACAACTGCCCACACTGCTAACAGTGATTGAAGGTGAAGCCATGCGCGCCACAGCCGTCGCGCAGAGCGGCGACACCGCCCTGCTAGAGTTCACCGGACTGGCCGATGAACATTACAGCGTAGAGGCCTGTGATTCGCTGCTGAGCCCATCATGGCAAGTGCTCGGCACGGTCACAACGGCATCGAACGGCACAGCCGCCTTCATCGACCCAGGGCCGCTGCCGGCCCAGCGTTTTTATCGACTGGTTAAATAACCCCGCCTAGCAGCCTGCTAGTCGTCTTCACCGAAGGGCAAAACAAACATGTTGGTCGTTAG
>JAGYOL010000169.1 GCA_018399555.1 Kiritimatiellia bacterium
ATTTCAGTTTTGATAAGAACGGTGATCTCCATATCAGAATTCTCGCCTCTAACGCATCACGAACCACCGCCACCAACTATTGGGTCCGCAGCAGCGATTTCCAGAACTGGCGGAGGTCATCCGCGCCGGATTCCGGGTGTCGCGCAGGCATAATAACACTTCGCGGAGCGGGAGGCGGCGGAAGGCCGACTGGAAAAAAGAGCTTCCGTCGTTACGACCCGGAAACCGACGGTCCGGTTGATCTGACGCAGGTCAACGTGCGCTGGTCGGGAGTGCAGACCAACCAGTTCTGGGGAGACACACCAATTCCGTATCGCAGCCGTATCGCCGTCTGGGAGAAGCCGGATGACGCAACTCTCATATTGGGCGATCCGATCACAGTGGACCGCCATCTTTTCGCTGATGATGAGATCGGCACCTGGGCGGATTCAAACGACAATTTCGGGGGCATTCATCTCAGTGCGGACGGCCGTCGGCTCGACTGTTACCAATCGCGGCTTGTACCCCGTCACGATCCTTTTCGCGTTTATTATGACAATCTGCTGGCAGACCGCATCATGGTGACATGGAGCACCACCGACGGTTTAAACTGGACACCGCGATTTTTTGATGCACCGACCCTTGACGACCCTTGGGGCACGCAGCACTACGGGGTGGATGTTTGGCAGGCGGAAAAAGGTGATCTAATTCTGGCCTATCACAGAATCTATGATGTTCAACAGCAGAAGGTATGCACCGAACTGGCATTCAGCCGGGACGGCATCTACTGGCAGCGTGCCCAGGCGGGACGTCCCTTTCTCACCACAGGAGAGCGCGGGAGTTTTAATTACGGTTACGCCATAACAACCGGCAACAACCGACGAATCGCATGGAAGGGTCATTGCTACGAAGTCATGCAGGGCATCAATGTACTGCATTTCATGTTTCTGGCGGTATCACACGTGGACAACCGCTCATTTGTAACCCCTAAGTTTTTTAAGGAGCGTTTCGGTGGCGGCCGCATGACCGGCGAACACGGAGTTGAAAATTCGCCTGTTATGAATGATTATGAATCATGGGAGGATATTTGCGCTGTGACGAAAACCCAGATGTTCACCCCGGCACTGATGCGATACAGGGTTGACGGCTGGGTGAGCGCACTGCCTGAACGGGAACAGGCGGAGTTCACGACCAGACTTCTTCAAGCGCGGGGCGGCCTTCAAATCAATGCGCGCACAGCACCGGACGGCTTTATCAGGGTTGAACTGCTCGACGCACACGGCAATCCCGTTCCCCGGTACTCCGGCGAGAACGCGGCTGTATTTAATGGCGACGACACCGCCGCAGCATTAAGCTGGCAGAAAGGCCGGTTGACCACAGTACCAGAGCAGCCATTCAAAATCAGAATTGAATTAGTTAAAAGTGAAATCTTTACGATCTCCTTATGAGAATGCATGCCGACACAACATGGTGGATATGGGCCGAACGGAGTGATTACAACACCTACAACGACACTGTTGTAATTAAACGCAACTTCGTTGCCGGGCACAACGTAGAGTCACGCATACTGATCACCGCGGACAGCTATTACCGTCTTTACTGCAACGGTATCTGGATCGGCGACGGCCCGGCGCGTTCATGGCCTGAGAAATACAGCTATGACACCTACCACCTGACCGGGATTATAAAACGCGGTGCCAACGAAGTGACCATAATAGCGCGTTACTACGGCTGCGGCACATTTTACTGCATACCGCAACAGGCCGGCGTGATAGCCGAGTTGCAACTAGGCGACGAAGACAAACCTGAGATCATCGGGACAAACCATGAGTGGCAGGTGGCTGACGCATCAGTTTGGATTCGCAATACGCCGAAAGTTTCAATTCAAATGGAACCAGCCGAGTTTTGCGACGCCTCCCTGCCCGAGCATCTGCGGTATTGTAAAGCCGTTGAACTGTTTCGCACGGGCGATGGTCCGTGGCGTGGTCTGCATCCGCGACAGGTGGCCAGTCTGACCAAAGTCGAGCTGCCTCTGCACCGTTTTGTTGATGCGGCGGCCGTTGCACGTCCACCGCTTGCACTGTGCATACCACATACACGTCTGATGAATCCGGGACTGATCGAAGCTGATGGACGAGTTTTCAGCCCATTCGGCATTGCCACCTGCCTAACAATGCAGTCGGAAGGCTCAATCCGCTTCAGCTATCGTAAAAACATAGAACGAGGACGCTTTAAAATTAGTGTCGGCGGTCGGATCATAAACGGTGACGGCGAACTCTGTCTCCCGGCTGGCTCTTATCTGGTGCTCGCTTTCGCACGCGACATTCTGAACAATGACAAAAGCGTTTCACTCGTGATTGCCAGCAAAGTTGCATTTGTTCTGCGCAATCCTCTCTCCCGGAAGGCCGGCAACCCCTGGTGTTATCTGCCGATGAGAGAGTATTCATTTGTACAGGACGACATGATCTGGCGCTGGTTTTCCGGTCAACGGGAAAAAGAGAAGGAAGAAGCATATCTGGCAGTGAGCGACGCATTGCTCGCGGATGTCACCGACATCCCGCAATTCAAGACGCAACTGAGCGCAAGAGCCCATCAACTTACATTTGAAGAAATGTTTATGATAGACAGTTACGGTGACTTCTATGCAAGAAATCGGTTGCACTCCGCAATCGATTCAGTCATAAATCCTGAAGCAGCAATCACCGACGACGACACCTTCACCACAGTGAAAGCGACTGACACCGACACTGAGCTGGTCTATGATCTTGGCCGACAGAGCTGCGGTTACATTCAATTCGAACTGGAAAGTGAACGCGGCGTCACGATTGACATACATGCTGTGGAGCATATAAACCCTGATGGACGAATTCAATTTACCGGCAACAACCGCAACGGCTTCCGATACATCACCCGAGAGGGGCGCAACTGTTATCTGTCGCTCAAACGCCGCGCGGGCCGCTACATTTTCATCACACTGCGCAATTTCCGCCGTGCTGTTAAACTGAGAAATATCAAATTCATTGAATCCACCTATCCGGCACAGGCACACTTAACATTCATTTGTAACGACGAACAGCTTAATCGCATCTCCTCAATCTCGCTGCGCACGCTGAAATTATGCATGGAAGATGTTTACACCGACTGCCCGCTTTATGAGCAGACTCTCTGGGTCGGCGATCTGCGCAACGAAGCATTGTATGGCTATTACGCTTTCGGTGCCGTCGACATCGCCGGCAACTCGCTGACACTTGCCGGCGAGTCCACCACACACTATGGCATGACAGCCGCTCAGACCCCCTCCTGCTGGAATATGATTCTGCCGGCATGGAGCTTTCTCTGGAACATAGCCGTATGGGAATATTATTGGTATACCGGCGACCGGGAACAATTAAAAGGTTTATACCCCTTTATTTTGAAAAACACGGCTGCGGCTGCGGCGCACCTCGATGACCACGGTCTTTTCAGCGCACCACTCTGGAACATGTTCGACTGGGCACGGATCGACCAGGAGCATCAAACAGTGCTGCACAACAGCATGCTCATGGTCGGCGCCCTGCAGGCAGCGGCCCGATGTGCGGAGTGCCTGGGCGACATACCGCAGGCAGCGGACTTCACCGCGTTGAGCAGAGGCATGACTGCTTCGATCAACCGTTTCTGGGACAGCGCCAAAGAGAGTTATCCTGACAGCCTGCATGCAGATGGCCAAGCCAGTCCCTCAATCTCTCAACACACCAGTTTTCTTTCAATTTTATACAACATCATACCGCAGGCCGATAAACAGGCGGCACTTCGCAACATAATCGCGCCGCCCGACAACATGGTCAAAGTCGGCTCACCCTTCGCCACTATGTACATGTATGAGGCGCTGGAACTCTGCGGTTGTGAAGAACACATCATCAATCATATCCGCAAAGCCTACACTCCTATGCTCAACGCCGATGCCACCACTGTATGGGAAAGCTATCCCGGCGGAAGTCTGGGGTGCGACAAATTTCCCACCCGCAGCCACTGTCACGGCTGGTCTTCGGCACCACCGTATTTCTTTCAACGCATCATACTCGGTGTCCGACAGACCGAACCGGGTTGCCGCGCATTTGTCGTCAGTCCGAAACCATGCGGACTATGGCGGGCAGCGGGTGTCGTGGCGACGCCGCATGGCGATCTGACGGTGTCGTGGGAAATATCCGAACGAAGGCTGCATCTCAATTTTCAGGCTCCCGCCGGTGTGCGCGCCAGATTTAAAACCAATGAGTCGCTCGCGCCCTACACAGTCACCACAAACGAACCATCACTTTGCAATCGATGAAAAACAAGAGAACAGATTTGTCCGCAACCGGCAACTCCAAAGTTTCCAGAGTGCATATCTTCGGTTACGCACTCGGTGACAGCGCGGTATCCATAACCATGAACGGCGTGGCCAACTTCGCCATGCTCTATTATACGCAAATCTTAGGGCTGGGTGCTGTTTATGCGGGCATTGCGCTTGGAATCACCACCTTCTGGGATGCTGTCACCGATCCGGTCATGGGGCATATCACCGACAACACCCGCACCCGTTTCGGACGACGTGTGCCCTACATGGTTTTCGGCGGTGCGGCTCTGGCACTGTCGTTCTTTCTACTCTGGTTGCTGCCTGCCAAATTTAACACCCCCTCCGCAATTTTCTGCTGTGTCCTGCTGGTCAACCTACTGCTGCGGACCGCACTGACCATCTTTGTTGTTCCCTACACAGCCATGGGCTTCGAGATGTGCCCGGAATACACCGACCGTGCCAGGCTGCAGGGTGCGCGCTATTTCATCAACCAGATGACCAACCTTGTTTTCGGCGCCATGGCCTGGACACTCTTCTTTCAAGACAGCAAAAACTTAGACGGTGCCAGAATCGACGGCACCGCCATTGCGCGCAACTATCTGGTGATGGGCGCAACTCTGGCAATCGTGATTGTAATATCAATCGGCATATCTCTCTGCTGTGTTAGAAAATTTGCAATCGACAACCGCGCCGAACAGGTGACTGGCAATTCACTCACCGATTTTTTAAGGGACTTCCGCTCTATCCTGACCGACCGCCTGGCCTGGTATATATTCGGTTTTCTCGGCTTTGCTCTGCTTGGCATGATGTTAACCGCCCAGGTTCAAATGTTCACCTACATCCACTACATGAAACTTAGTGCCGTACAGAAAAGTCTGGTTCACGGCGCCGGAATGCTGGCGTTCGCTCTGGCCTCGCTGAATCTGCCGTTGCTTGTCAGACACCTCGATAAAAAACGCACAGCTTACCTCGGCATGATCATCAGCTCACTTGGCGGCATAATGCTTTTTGTCATATTCACAGGGGGAATAATCACGCCACAGACAACAGTTCCACTGGCTGGAATAAATTTGCCGCTGGCTGTAATTCTTTTCGGCCTTTTCCAGGCTCTCTGGTGGGGAGGATGCGGAATACTGATGCCGCTGGCACAGTCGATGATCGCCGATATCTCCGAAATCAACATAATTGGTAAATCTGAGG
>JAGYOL010000017.1 GCA_018399555.1 Kiritimatiellia bacterium
CCAGAATGAGGGTGTAAAGCACCGTCCAGACCGGAGTGAATATCCACCCGGGTGGGTTGAGAGGAGGTTTGTTCAATGTTTCATACCATGCGTTCATATTTCACCGAATTCATATTTTACGGGTATTCCGTAGCGCAGCATAGCCGCAACCAAACTGTTTTTTAACAGGATATTACTGCTTCAGAAATTATCTCTCACAGAGTCACGGAGAACACAGACATAATTTGCGCTTCGCATATGTCACTGGAAATACCCTTTACTGCTTGAAATAATCTCATTTATGGTCTTTCGAATCAATACAAAATGCCTGACGTTTCAGGGTGGTGATGTCATTTTCGTGCAGCTCACGCCAGTCTCCCGGTTTCATCCTGCCGATCCGCAGTGCTCCGATTCGTATTCGCTGTAGCGATATAACCCGCAGATCGGCCAATTCACACATTTTGCGTATCTGCCGGTTACGACCTTCGCTCAGGGTGAAGGCGAGTTTAACGGTGTTATCGCGTGGGTTGATTTTGATGATTTCCACCTGAACCGGTTTGATCACATAGCCGTCAATCTCCATGCGTGAACGCAGTGTTGCAAGTTTATTTTTATCAATTGCTCCGCTGACCCACACATTATAGGTTTTTTTGTGCCCATAACGCGGATGGGTGAGTATGTTAATCAGTTCGCCGTCATTAGACATTATCAGCAGCCCTTCGCTGTCTTTGTCGAGTCGTCCGACTGGCACCAGTTTTTCCGGTATCTGCTGGCGCAGCAAATCACAGACAGTGGTGCCCTGTGAGTTTGCCGCTGAACAGATCAGTCCGCGCGGTTTGTAGAGCAGGATTGTGCGTTTCGGTTCACACTTAGGATCAAGGACCACGCCGTCTACCTTGACAGTGTCGTGCTTGATATCAACCCGGTGGCCGGGTTGCATGATTCGAGCACCGTTGACGGTCACAACTCCGGATT
This sequence comes from Kiritimatiellia bacterium, assembly GCA_018399555.1. Taxonomy (GTDB): domain Bacteria; phylum Verrucomicrobiota; class Kiritimatiellia; order RFP12; family UBA1067; genus M55B167. Next base: position 955 of record JAGYOL010000017.1, read on the forward strand.
TGATGATATCGGCGGCACCGCGCCGTGAGGCCACGCCGCGCTGCGCCAGCACATTCTGGAGCCGTTCGCCGTTGTCGGCAGGGTTGTTTTTCGCTGGAATTCTGGTATTATCAGGCATGTTATGTCACTTTCAGATCGAGATTATATGAAGCGCGATTACAAAAGGTCGCAGTCGGATACAAAGGTCGGTTTATGGAAACGGATCAGATTTTTCATCTGGCGTTTGTTTCATCGGTGATGAAAATCAACGACAGCCTGAAATACCAGCCACCCCCATTCTGACTCTCCATGCCAGCATGGCCGTTTTCATTTGAGCAACCCTGTCAGGGTGTTGCGCACTTACGTCGTGACTCTCCGAAAGATCGGTAAATACCAGACTCTCTGCGGCCAGTTGCTCCATTACAATCCTCCGATCTGTTCGATCCATTGCAGATAGTAAAGCATAAGGCTGAAACTTGTAAACCAGGAAACGTTGCAGGAACTGCGAAAATCACAGCAGCTGACGTAAAAACTGACCGGTGTATGATTCAGCGCACTGCGCCACCTGCTCAGGTGTACCGGATGCTACCAGCCACCCTCCCGCATCACCGCCGTCCGGCCCGAGATCTATAATATAATCGGCGGACTTAATGATATCAGGATTATGCTCAATCACAACCACGGTGTTGCCGGATTCACGCAACTGCAGCAGGAGTTCCAGCAGTTTATGCACATCGGCGAAGTGCAGTCCGGTGGTGGGTTCGTCCAGAAGATAGAGGGTTTTGCCGGTTGCCCGTTTGGAGAGCTCGGATGAGAGTTTGATCCTCTGTGCCTCGCCGCCGGAGAGGGTTGTGGAACTCTGGCCGAGATGAATATATCCTAACCCTACATCAGCCAGCGTCCGGAGTTTGCGGTGTATGGTCGGCACGGCACTGAAGAACTCACATGCCTCGTTGACGGTCATGTCAAGCACAGCCGCAATGTTCTTTCCGCCATATTTGATTTCCAGTGTCTCTTTGTTGTAGCGTTTGCCTCCGCACTGTTCGCAGATAACATAGACATCCGGCAGAAAGTGCATCTCCAGGCAGCGCAGACCGTCGCCTTTGCAGACCTCACAGCGTCCGCCTTTGACATTGAAACTGAAACGTCCCATGCTGTATCCGCGCACCTTTGCGGCGGGAGTCTCGGCAAACAACTTGCGGATCGGCGTGAAAGCGCCGGTATAGGTGACAGGGTTGCTACGCGGAGTTCTGCCGATCGGACTCTGGTCAATTTCGATTACCTTGTCCAGCAGCTCCACACCTTCGATTTTTTTAAATTTTCCGGGTTGCTCTCTGGAACCGTACATAACCTGGAACAGATGTCGCTTTAGGATATCACTGACGAGGGTGGATTTGCCGGAGCCGGATACCCCGGTTACGCAGATGAAACAACCCAGCGGAATTTCGATATCGATTCCCTTGAGATTGTTTTCAGCAGCCCCGGTGACCTTTAAACTTCTGCCGTTGCCGGTCATGCGGGAGGGAGGTACCGCAATTTTTTCCCTGCCGGTCAGATAGGCAGCTGTTCTGGAACGTTTGTTCCGCAGCAGTCCCGCGAAGTCGCCTTGATACACCACCTCTCCGCCTTCACGTCCAGCACCGGGGCCAAGGTCAATTATGTGATCAGCGGTTTCAATCATCTTTTCATCGTGTTCAACCACCACAACGGTGTTGCCGCGCTGCTGCAGCTGACGCAACATCATTATCAGACGCTGATTGTCACGCGGATGCAGACCGATTGTCGGTTCGTCAAGCACATAAAGCACTCCGACCAGCCCGGAGCCGATCTGGGTTGCCAGCCGGATACGCTGCATTTCGCCGCCGGAGAGGGTTGAGCTTTCACGCGAGAGCGCAACATAGTCAAGGCCCACATCGGCCAGAAAGCCCAGGCGGCGGCGGATTTCCTTTAAAATCTCCTCGGAGATGGAACGCTCACTCTCAGTCAGAGTCAATGATTTAAAAAACACCAGCGACTCTTTGATGCTTAAATCCATGATTTCAACAATATTGCATCCCGCGATCCTGCACGCCAATGACTCTTCGCGCAACCTCTTTCCGTGACAAGCCGGACACTTGCGGGCACTCATGAAACTGCGGAGTTTCTCGCGCACTGCGTCAATTTCACTTTCATGATAGCGTCGCTGCAGACTGGGCAGCACACCCTCAAAAGGTTTTTCCATCTTGTGCCACTTGCCCCGCATCCACAGACGCAGGCTCACCGGCTCCCCGCCGGAACCGTTGAGCAACACCATGCGAAAACTCTCCGACAACTCATGATATGGTTTGTCCATGTCAATCTTATAGGCCGCAGCAATTGCCTTGAGCAGTTTCTTGTAGTATTGCACCATCCGAAAGCCGCCCCGTCGCCAGGGCGTGATGGCGCCTTGATTGAGTGAGAGCGTTTTGTCCGGTACGACAAGTTCCTCATCAAAAATGAGCAGCGAACCGAGTCCGTGGCACACCGGACAGGCACCGTATGGACTGTTGAACGAGAATGAACGCGGCTTGAGCTCATCAAAACTGAGAGAACATTCGATACAGGCGTTCTTTTCAGAAAAAACAGTTTCTGCTGTCGCAACATCCGGTTTTGTTATCTGCACACTGATGATACCGCTGCCCTGCGCAAGTGCAAGTTCGATTGAATCGGTCAGACGCGTACGTATATCCACTCGGATCACAATCCGGTCCACGACCGCCTCAATGGTGTGAGATTTGTAGCGATCAAGTGCCGGAATATCATCCAGCGGCAGAATTGCGCCATTAACCCGCACTCTGACAAAACCCTGTTTGCGGATAGAGTTGAAAACTTCTTCGTGGCGCCCCTTGCGTCCGCGTACCAGTGGTGCCAGGATTACCAATCTGGTTTTTTCCGGCAGAGCCATCAGCTGATCAACAATCTGTTCTGCACTCTGCTTTTCAACCGGTCGGCCGCATTTGGGGCAGTGCGCTTTGCCGATGTTACCGTAGAGCAGACGCAGATAGTCGTGAATCTCGGTGACGGTGGCCACGATTGAGCGGGGGTTGCCGGAAGTGCCGCGCTGTTCAATCGAGATTGCCGGTGAGAGTCCCTCGATATGTTTTACCTCGGGTTTCTGCATCTGATCCAGAAACTGACGCGCATAAGCGGAGAGACTTTCGACATAGCGCCTCTGACCCTCCGCATACAGAGTGTCGAATGCAAGTGAAGATTTGCCCGAGCCGCTGAGACCCGTGATGACCGTCAGTGAGTCGCGTGGAATTCGTACATCTACGTTTTTCAGATTATGCTGCCGGGCTCCGGTTATGATTATATCTGACATGTGTTCAACCAGTTGATTGTATTTTGAAAAAGCGGAAACGGAATCAGCTCTCTCCGGGTCCCGCTTTCTTAATATATCTCTTTTGCATTTGTTCTTACAACCTTCAAATCCATTGCCAGCAGTCGGAAAATTCTGTATAAATACAACTGTTAAAAAATACAGAGGATTGTGTATGACATTTTCGTTCAGGTTAAGTTTGGTTTGGTTGTTCTCTTTGCTGGTTGTTTTAAATATGATGGCTGTTTCTGTAGCACCGGATGATTCAATCAGCCCGCCGCCGAACTTCATCTTTATTATAGCGGATGATATGGACACCTACGCCGTCAACGCCTACCGTAAGAGCGAGCCGGCGGAAGCTGCAGCTGATGGTCAGCCCTATGCGGTGGATACACCGCATATCGACTCACTGGCGGCTGAGGGTATGATGTTTCATCAAACGCACTTGATGGGCTCAAATTCTGGTGCGGTGTGCATGCCCTCACGTACCTGTATCATGAGCGGTAAGAATATGTGGCAGCGCACTCAGAATATGACCGCTGCATTGACTTTTCCGGGAGTTTTTAACCGCGGTGTCCGTAGCGACGGTGCCGCGCTGCTGCCCTATGCGACCTATCGTACCTGTAAGGTGGGTAACAGTTATCCGACTGCCAATGCCGAGTTTACAGTGGTCAACGATGCTACCAAGCGCGGTAACACCGATGGCCACGGCAGTGAGTGGCATGCTGATCAGGCCCTCAGCTATCTCGAAGATTGGTCGAAAAAACATAAACCCTCCGGCAAACCCTTCTTTATCTATCTGGGATTTTCACATCCGCACGATGTGCGTTTGGCACGCGAGCAACCTGATCTTACCGGACGTTACCACTGCGTCAACACAGCTGATCCTGCCACGATAGTGCTGAATGCGCTGGCACCGCCGCTGCCGCTTAATTATCTGAGCTGCACACCCGATACTTATCCGGCGCATCCCTTTGACCATGGTGGTCTCACCATCCGCGATGAGGTCAAAGTGGCCGGTGTGATGAAATATCGTACCGAAGCGGTTATCCGCAATGAGATCGGACGCAACTTCGCCTGTACCGACTGGATTGATCAACAGGTGGGACGAGTACTGGCGCGTTTGAGGGATCCGAATGGCGACGGTGACACCTCCGACAGTGTGGTTGACAATACCTATGTGGTCTTCACTGCAGATCATGGAATAGCAATCGGGCGTCATGGATTGCAGGGTAAACAGAACCTTTATGAACATACTTGGAAGGTGCCCTATATTGTCAGGGGCCCTGGTATTAAAGCCGGTTCGGAGAGTCATGCACTCATATATCTGCATGATACCTTTCCCACCTTCTGCGATCTGGCCGGACTCGAAATTCCGGCCACCATTGATGCCAACGATGGTCAAAGCTTTAAGGCTGTGCTGGAGGACAGTTCACGCAGCCACCGTGATGTGTTGTACGGTGTTTATGCCGGCAGTTCCAAGCCGGGTATTCGCGCAGTGACCGATGGTCGCTACAAACTTATCAAATACGATGTGGCTAATAATGCGGTGCAGATGACACAACTGTTTGATCTGCAGAAGAACCCGTTTGAGCTACTTCCTGAGCACGGTGTTCCCAATCTGGCCTATCAGCGCTCACACGCCGCTGTGCGTCAGCGGCTGGAGGAACAGTTGCTGCGTAAACGTGTGGAGTTTGCTGATCCCTATCAATTCCTGGGAGACCGTACGCTGCTGCGATTCGAGGATGGCAAGGCAGGTTCCGAGGCCCACACCCTGCAAGATTACTGCGCTCAGGGTAACGACGCATTGGCTGGTAGTGGACGAATGGATTCTCTGCCGCTTTTCAGTGCTGATGTTCCTGATCGGCAGGATTTTGTGTATGGCTCTGAAAATACGCTTTCACTTGCTTTTGAACGCAGCAAACAGCACTATCTGCGCATTGATAATCAGCGGGGGCTTGATTTCGGCGCGGCACCGTTTACCATCGAACTGTGGGTCAGGTTTGCGGTTATGCCAGCGGGCAACGAGATCGCCTGCTCAATGCCGGTGGTGCAGAAGAAGGTCATAGGTGCTGGTGATTCGAAGCTGGACTACATGCTGCTGGCGGCAGCCGGCAGCTATGGCGGGGCGGACAACTTCGACAAACTGATGCTTCATTTCGGTTCCGGCTCGGTTGTTTCGTCACTTGCGGTACCCGACACCAACTGGCACTTTATCAGCGTCGCTTTTGACCCGGTCACAAAGAAAGCACGTTTCACAATGGATGATCAGATTGATATTCATGAAGATGTCGATCTGCATGGTATTGTCAACGACGGGCCTTTGATTGTCGGGGCGCATTTCAATATGGCGGGGAAAGTTGATCGCGTGTTTGACGGCTTGATCGATGAACTTTCGATCAGCGACGGCTACCTGGCGGAGTTGGAACTGCAGCCGCTGAGATTTTCAAAAGAGCCGACCACCCCGCTGGGAGCCGTACCGCAACTCTCCGCCATGCATCTGGCTGAGAACTCAGGCGGTGCGAAATACCAGCCGTGAACTCTAAACCTCAAAGGGAAATATCCGGCTATGCAGACAAAGTGCTTCGATAACGCTAAAGTTAAACATGTCGCGCTTGTTCTAAGCCTCAATAAACGCTTTGATCGCAAGGTGATTGCAGGCGTTACCAGATTTGTGCATGAATCCGGGGACTGGAGTGTTTTTCTTGAAGATGATCCCGGTGCCAAGATACCCAATTTCAAACGGGGCCATTTCGACGGCGTGATCGCCGACCTGGATGACCACCGCATTCCCTATCAGATAAGACATCTGGCGGTGCCGGTCGTCGGGATCGGGGGAGTCAAAGCGGAATCACCTCTGAAACTCAAGCTTTCGACGATCGGCACGGACAATCGTAAAATAGCGGTTATGGCCGCTGAATATCTGTTGAACCTGCGCTTTAAAAGTTTTGGTTACTGCGGTGTCTCAGAACGTACCATTGACCCCTGGAACACTCAACGCAAAGAAAGTTTTGCCGACTCGCTAACCAGGGTCGGTCATTCCTGTTCCGTATTCAAAGCGCGTTACAACTCTTCGCAAAGCTGGGAGCAGCTGCAGGAGGCTCTGTATAACTGGATCTGCCAGCTGCCCAAGCCGGTCGGCATACTGGCAGCCAACGATATCCGCGCCCGGCATATTCTGGAAGCCTGCCGCTGTTATGGCGTAAAAATACCGGATGAGGTGGCAGTGCTGGGAGTCGATAACGATGAGCTTATCTGTGAATTGGCGACACCTTCACTGTCCAGCATCATTCAGGGTACCGATGAGATTGGCTATAAGGCCGCTGAATTGCTGGATGCTCTGATGGATGGCCGTCAGCGCAACCTGACCAATTTTCTCGTGGAACCGGTCAAAATTGTTGAACGTGAGTCTACCGATCTGGTTGCCACCGATGACAGAGTTACCTCGATGGCACTGCGCTATATCCGTAACAATGCGATCGGGGGATTGAGCGTAACGGGGGTGGCACGTGGGATCGGGGTTTCCCGTTCAACGCTGGATATTCACTTCAAAAAAGTTATAGGACGTACGGTGCACGATGAAATTCTGAGGGTGCAGTTGAATGCGGCCTGCCATCTGTTGTCCGTTACCGATCTTTCACTGGAAGTTGTGGCCCGCCGGGTCGGGTTCTGCAACGCTCAGTATCTCTCCAATATCTTTCGGGAAAAATTTGACCAGACCGCCGGTGAATACCGGCAACGTGCCCGCTGAAAACAAGAATAACAACCATGTTTTGTTTTTGTTTGCGTCAGGATTGCGTTGCGGATAAGGACGGCTTTGGTTTAAAATAGAGACGAAAGGAGCGATTTATGCGTGATTTTGATCTTAGCGGCTGTTATCAGAAAATTCTGTTCTGCACCGATTTTTCTGAAAATGCCAGAGAGGCCTTCAAAGAGGCGATCAAGGCCACCTCGCACAGAGGTTCCGAGATATGTTTGCTGCATGTCATACCCGAACCGGATGCGCAGTTCTGGAAAGGTTATATCTATGAGGTCGGCGATATGGATACCAAAGCCAAGAATGATATCGACCGGGCAGTTGACGAGCAATACCGTCCGCTTGTTCCGGCAGGAGTGCGTTTCATGGTCAATGTTAAAATCGGAGAGGTGGTGCGCTCAATCCTCGCTGCTGTCCAGGATTATCAGGCCGATCTGCTGGTTATCGGCAGACAGGGACATGGTGCCATCACCAGCTGGCTGCTGGGCAATGTCACCGAAAAAGTTGTGCGCAAAGCAAATTGCCCGGTTCTGGTGGTTCCGCTGAGTACCGAAAAAAATTAACATTTCGGGGTACCCAAACCGATACGATTTTGTTAAAATTATCACATGAAAATTAAGAAGTCATCCATCGAACATGTCAGTGATGAGAAAGGTGGCACATATATCGCGAGCCGCCTGCGCAATCCTCAGGAGGAAATTGCCAAGGATAACGGCAGCGATACGCCCTACGGAGTGGTAGCCGTGTTAGCCACATTGATCATGTTAGCAGTCACAGTTGTCTTGTATATGAACCTGGAGTTCTTCAAGGCGACCGGGCTGTTTGTGCAGTAAGAGGTTCGTTTTGATTGCTATGATGCGCAGATTGCAGTGGCGTCTGCGTGGCTTTTTGTCTTTTTCATCTGTGACAGCGCGCCTTGTTGCTGTTTCAGTTCTGGTGCATGTTGTGTTGCTGGTTGCCGACCGTGTGGACTACATCCACAATCATTCAAGCTTCGGTTATCTGTTGCAACGCTGCTTCGCACTGAGTTGGCCACTTCTCAGTCAGGGCTTTTTCTGGCAGCCGCTTACCTATCTTTTTCTGCACGCCAGCTGGCTGCATCTCTTTCTGAATATGTGGGCTTTGTCAGTTTTCGGCGGTGCCCTGGAGCGCGATCACAGTTCGCGTTTTGTGCTGCGTCTCTTTTTTTCGGGCGGTATTGCCGCCGCTCTCGGCTGGCTGGCTTACACCGCCCTGTTGCCTTCGTTGCCCGATATGAGTATGTTGACCGCCTGGCTTCCTGCGGATATCGCCGTAACTCTGGCAGCTGGCAGTGGCTTTTCCGGCTCTCTGGAGAGTTCGGTCTGCCTGGGAGCCTCCGGCGGTGTTTTCGCCCTGCTGGCGGCTTATCTGGCCATCTATCCCGAACGGCAGCTTTACGTACTGCTTTTCTTTGTTATCCCTCTTAAAGTTAAATGTCGCACCCTGTTGTGGATTCTGCTGTTACTGACCTTTTGTGACTGGTTTCTGATTCAATCTCCAATTGCCCATTCATCTCATTTGGCCGGCGGAATTCTGGGCTATCTCGCAGGTCGGCGGATAAAGAAACCCTCGTTTAAAACAGCAAAAATGAAAACAGAGTTTTAAGGAATTAAAAATGATTATAAATGATCTCATGCATGATCCGGCTGCCGTGGCTGTGGTCGAAGCGGCTCTGAATGAGGACATCGGCAGTGGTGACGTCACCACACTGGCACTGGTCGATCCCGCCCTGTGCGCGACCGGTGAGGTGCTGGCGCGTGAACCGACGGTAGTCGCCGGAGTGGAGGTGGCGCGCAAGGTTCTGGAGCTGGTGAATCCCGCTTTGCAGGTCGAAGTGTTGCTCGCTGACGGCGAAACAGCGCAGGTCAATCAACCTGTCATCACGGTGCACGGCAGTGCCGCCTCGATCCTGACCGCTGAACGCGTGCTGCTTAATTTCATGCAGCGTATGTGCGGCATCGCTACGCTGACCCGCGCTTTTGTGAATGCCGTGCAACCCTTGCAAACCATGATTCTCGATACTCGAAAAACAACACCCAATCTGCGCTGCTTTGAAAAATACGCCGTTGTGTGCGGTGGCGGTAAAAACCACCGTTTCGGTCTTTTTGACCGTGTGCTGATCAAAGACAACCACCGCAAGCTCTGGCAGAGCGGTGATCCTGACCGGCTTGATCTGGCGGTTGAGACCGCCCGCAGCGCCTTTCCCGGAGTTGTCGTGGAAATTGAGGTAGAGAGTGTCGCTGAATGCCGCAGCGCATTGCGGGCTGTACCCGAGTGGATTATGCTCGATAACATGAGCTGTGCGATGATGTGCGAGTGTGTTCAGCTCTGCCGCGGAGTGAGTAAAACCGAAGCATCCGGCGGCATTACCCTCGAAGGTGCCCGCCAGGTTGCCGAAACCGGAGTTGACGCCATTTCACTCGGCTGCCTGACACATTCGGCGCGTTCGGTCGATCTGTCACTCGAATGGAGGGTTGATTGAGTGAGAGTTATGGCTATAGATGTGGGTAACACATCAACCGGAATCGGTCTGGTTCAGGATCAACAGGTGCTGAATGCCGTGCATGTCAAAGGCGGCATCAGACTGGATTCCAGGAAGTGCGGACGAATCATCGCTGATATCTGCCGCGACGGATGCCTCGACGGTGTTGTGCTCGGCTCGGTTGTGCCTTCGGTCAATAAACGCTGGAAGAGCCTGATCGCTGAGTATATTGAAGCACCCGTGTTGGAGGTTAATTCATATCTGCCGATGCAAATCACGATTGACTACCCCGAGCCCGCCACGATCGGTGCCGATCGTCTGGCAGATGCCTGCGGCGGAGCCTGCCGCTATGGCGTACCTCTGATTGTCGCGGATTTCGGCACCGCTTTGACCTTTGATGTGATTCTGCCGGATATGCGTTATGTCGGGGGCGTCATTACTCCCGGTCTGCCTTTTATGACCGACTACCTCGGCGAGCGGACCGAATTACTGCCGAAAATCAGGTTGCAGGGTGAGTGTCCGGCGGTCGGCAGAAGCACCGAAGAAGCAATGCGTATCGGTGCAGAAGTGGGTTATCGAGGTATTGTCAAAGAGATTGTCGTTTACCTGCGCAAATCGCTCGGGGCCGATTTTAAACTGGTCGCTACCGGCGGTTATGCCGACTGGGCTTTGCGCGGTATGGAGATGGATTTTGTAATCGATGCCGAATTGACTCTCTACGGTCTGGCCTGCATCTTTTACAGTTCAAGAGAGGCCTGAGGGCCTGTAAGGAGCTATAATGAGTCTGACACTTGTGGTGCTGGCTGCCGGAATGGGGAGTAGGTACGGTGGTTTGAAACAGTGTGACCCGGTTGGTCCGGCAGGTGAAACCATCATGGATTATTCGGTCTATGATGCTTTACGTGCCGGTTTTAAAAGGGTGATTTTCGTCATACGGCGCGATTTTGAAAAGGAGTTCCGATCGACAGTCGGTATAAAATATGAGCGGGCCGTCACCACAGAATACGCATTTCAGTCAATTGATGATCTGCCCGAAGGCTTCGCCGTGCCGCCGGGTCGTGCTAAACCCTGGGGGACAGCCCATGCGGTACGCGCCGCCCGTGATCTTATCAATGAGCCCTTTGCCGTGATCAACGCCGATGATTTTTACGGTGCCGATTCGTTTCGTCAGTTGGCGGTTTTTTTGAAAAAGCAACCATCCAATTCGACTCATTTCGCTCTGGTCGGTTTTCGTCTCGGCCAGACGCTCTCGAAAAACGGCAGCGTCGCACGCGGTCTTTGCGCAGTTGATACCCATGGTCGCCTGACCGCCATCAGGGAGATAACCGCGATCGAATCTTGTCCGGAGGGTGCACGTGACAACAGTGATCCCCGTAATCCGCTTTACTTCAGCGGTTCGGAGAGGGTTTCTATGAATCTGTGGGGTTTTACAACGGTTTTCATGGATGAACTGATCAGTACCTTTCCGGAATTCCTGCGCAGTCACGGCGATGATGTGAAATCGGAGTGGTTTATACCATCTGTGGTTGACCGTATGATCAGTCAGGGTAGTGCCGATGTTTCTCTTCTGCCCACTGAGGATGCCTGGTTCGGCATCACTTATCGGGAGGATAAACCCGGCGTTGTCGCAACGATCTCAGCCTTGGTGGAGCAGGGCGTTTATCCCGGCAGACTCTGGTGATGTGTCATTGTGATTCATCGCCATAGATTCTCCGGGCGGGCGGGAACAGATATCCCGGCTGCAGGTTGAACACCGATTGCAGTTTCCGCCTGTGTACTCATTCGATGGTGTCACTTGAAATCCAGCCTGCAAGATTGTCCGCTTTCACTCTGATCCACGTACGGCTCTTTTCCAGCGGCGTGACACGACTTCCCTCGGGCAGGGTTATGATTGCCGGTGAGGATGCAGAGGGTGCCAGACGCATTTCACAACGCTTTCGTATGTCCAGTTCAGGTCCGTCTTGCCGAACATTGCTCTTGAATGCAATCAATCCTCCGGCAAGCATTGTCAGGAGTGCCAGCAGAGCAGCCAGGGTTGAGTGGAGCCTCCGGATACTCAGAAAAACAAAGGATGCCAGCATCAGGGTAAGTGCGCCGATTACAATCGGAGTTATTTTATGCAGAATCTCGTCGGCTTCGTGTGTGCTGGTTGTGACAGCTGCGCCGATTGCAACTTTTTCATCCGCTTCGGTTGATATGACCTTCACTTCGTTGGTGTTGACCACCTGTGCAGTACTCATGAAATTAAGGCGTATCTCCTGTGATGAGCAGCGGGCGTATTGCTCCCCGGCGGGGTCAAAATAATCAAAGCTCACCGCTGGCAGCACTACGGCGTTGGTCGAGTTCGGAATAAAAATCTGTTCGGTTATCAGACGGTTGCCGCTTCGCAAAATCTCCTTCGGAGGATAGCTCTTAAAATCTTTCGTAACCGCAGGTACCGGCGGTTCGGCGTTGTTCAGCCAGCCGTCACCGCTCAGCTCCATCTTCAAGGTGATCAGATCTCCGGGACGTACCTCACTTTTTGACGCTGATGCCCGTAGTGAAAACTGTCCCACGGCACCGCTGAATTTCTGCGGACGTCCACTCTGCGGCAGCGCATGGATTTTCAGAGTGAATGGTTCCATGCGTATGCTTTTCATGGTGGAACTCGAAAACGAGAAAAACCCGCGGTTTCTTCTCTCCACAACTTCACATGACAGAATCGACTGAAAAGTGCGCGAGACAGCTCTATGACAACGTGCCGACGCTTTAAAAAGCAGTACATCGGTGACTTTACCGTCGTTTGTGCGGCGGTTCTGCCGCAGCTTTTCCTGCTCCAGGGTGCCGAGAGTTATGTAGCTCGGGTCATTGGGGAAATTCTGAATGTGCAGGTTGTTGATATCCAGTCCGCGATTGATATCCAGTTCGAGAAAAATTTCAAACTGTTGATTGACATATAATTTCTGCGGTACGGTGTAAACTCGTCCGCTGTGTAATTGACAATAACCGCTTTGTATCAGAATCAGACAAAATGTCATTATAGCTCCCAGCCGCGGTGCGAAGTTGTGACATGCCCCTCGATCAGTTGCGCACGATGCTGGGTTCTTGAAGAATTCAGAGAGAGCAAACGCGGAGAAAAAATGTTTCATTGCGGCACCTCCGTGGTTTCAGCAGTGGTGAACTCAATGGCGGGCCACAATTTGCTCTCCTGGTGTTCTTGCACTATGGAGACGAGAGTAGAGGTTCCGAAGAGCAGGAAAATCAGAGTGCCAGTGAAAATTAATGTTTCGGAGAGCGACAGCATGGCTGTGAGCAGAGATGAGTTCCTGTTTTTATTCAGCAGCAGCAGGAGAATCCCGATCCAAAGCATGAACCAGCCGGAAAGTGCAGTGATGCCGCGAACATCTGTCGGGAGACCAAAATGCCAGAAGAACGCAGTCCGGTACCATGGTTCATCCGCGTCGGCACTGCCGGCGGCGCGTGCCAGCGCAGCGGTGATTCCGGCTCTGCTTTCATCGGTGACCCCCGCGTAACGTTCCGCCCGCTCAAAGGCCTTCTGCGCGTTTTTATAGTCGCCGCCCATGGTCAGCGCACTCCCCAGGTTGTTGAGCAGAGCCGGATTGACAATTTCATCGGCCAGTAGACGGCGGTAGGTCTCGGCAGCCTGGATATAATCCTCCGGTTTGGACGCATTCATCATCTGCGTGTTGGCTTGTTCCCATAAGAAAAGCTGCTCAGCGTTTTGAGCTGTGGTGTTCAGATTCCCCAATGTAATAAACAGACAGCACAGTGTATGCAACCATAGGTGAGTTTTCAGGGCCGCAATGATGCGTCCGACTCTGCAAACTTTGGCTTTGTCAGACAAACAGGGGTTCATAACTCCTCCTCAACTGCGGGTGCCGCCCTTTTCAGGGCACTGTCGGCTCGCTTTATGATCTCGATGTATCGTTCCGCGCTTAAACCTGAGCCGTCGGCGTCAGGTTCATACATCGCCCGGTCAAGTTCCCCGATTACATTAGCTGTATCATGACATAACTCACGGGGGATGTTTTTGTTTTCAAGCAGCGTAATGATCTCGTGCTGAGTCAGTGAGTGACCGGCAACACCCAGTTTCCGCGTGAACCACTCACGGATCGCATGTGACATGTCCACCGCTGTGGAGGCCGTTTTTAACTGCCTGATGCAGCGGGGAGTCGCCCCTGCCTGTCGTCTGCGTAAGTGCGCCCTCCGTTTCAGTTTCAGTAGCAGAGGAAGCAGATACGCCAACAGCGCCAACACAGGTGCGGTGAAGGTCAACAGCGCGATAATTCCTGCCGGGGGCAATAGATTATCCCTGTTCAGCCCGGTCGCACTCAGCGTGATGCCGCAGGGATGCGGAAGCGCCAGCTTAACCTTCACCACGCCGCCGTTTTCAGCACCGCCTGTGGAAACCTGGGCTGTGTACTCCGACTGCAGCGGCAGCGGATCGGTGAGCACGGTTTTATAGGCACGTTCAGTGGTGTCGTAATAGGCGATTTTAATCGGAGGAAACTCAAGTGTCCCGGTTGTGGTAGGTCGAACTCTGTATTTGAAGCGTTTGCCGTTATCAAGTGTCGCAACCTTGACATTTTCATCATAAATGCGGAAATTATCGGTCAGCGCCGGTTGCAGACTCAGCACAGGTGTGCGCATATTGGAGATGCTTATATCACCGGTGATATCCAGAGTCAATGTGAGAGGGTCGCCGATTTTACACACATTAGTGTCCAACTGCGCACTGACTTTGATGTCATGCCCGACAGAACCGATAAACTCCTCCGGTCTGCCGGCATCGGGCGGCGGTGTGACCCGGACAGTCACCGCCGCTCCGATGGTGTAGATCTCGGTCATGCGTGCCTGCCGATCTTTGGTCACATCGGTTATGACTGTGCCCTTGAAGGTGACCGGTCCGAAAGTATGCTCATCTTCAGCGGTGGCAGTATAACCCAGCTTGAGCGAATATTTACGGTAGCGATGTCCGTTAATTTCGGTATGTTCCTGGTTGAAACGGAACCGCAGAGGTCGCTCCCGGAAGGGATCGTTGTCGAACAACGAGGGAAATCCCATGCTGCGTGAAGCGTAGTTGTTGATTCTAAAGGCCGGCTTGCGCCCGCTCTGGTCGATCAGGGCACTCAGCACGGCGTTTAGATCAGGTGGTACCAGGGTGTCTTTTTCGTCATCGGCGATTGCCAGAAAATCCGCCTGGATATGCGGCAGGTGTTCAGGATGAATCGGCTCATTCTGCTGCCAGTAAGGCTCCGGCAGTTCCTTGATGGCAATCTCCAGGGTTATGTCAAAAGGTTCCTCAACCAGCACGGAGGTCGACGACGGTTTGAGCGACACTATCACGGTGTCCTGCTGCTCTATCGCTTTGACCGTAACAGAGATGCCGTTGTGCCGGTGAACTTTGCCATTGATCCGCAGTGTGACAGCACCGGTATTGTAGGTGCCGGCCTTTTCCGGTTTAATCGCGTAAGTGAGCACACGCCCCTGAAAGCGTTCGCGGCGCATCTGGCCGTTGATTATCTGGATAGATGAACGTGAATTGCTGCGTGAGTCAATCAGTCTGATAGCAGCCGGTGAACTCATGCGGAAATCAGGAGGTGCAATGTTCTCATCGGCTCCGTTTACAGCGACGGTCAAATTGAAGCTTTCACCGAGAAAAATGCTCTCCCGGTTGGCCGAGAGCGCGACAGTCACCTCTGCTGTCGCCACCATCGGCGTCAGCAGCAGCAGAATGAAAAAAAATCTCTTCAATTGGCTGTACATAACATTGTGTCAACTATCTTTGTTCCGCTGCATTCTATCAGCATCTGCTCCGCTGGCTCACTGTAGAGCGAGCGGATGCCCTCACCCGCCGGAAAAATATCACCAATCCTTCTGACCGGGTGGTAGTGGAATGGAACGTTGACGCCGTTTTTTATCCTCCTCGTGCTCCTTCTCTCTCTCCAAGGCCCGCCTGAGCAACTCCTGCACATCCTGAGGCGGCTCTTCCTGCTTTTCGGGTTCCTGTTGTTGTTCCTGTTGCTGCTGCTCTTGTTGTTCCTGCTGTTCCTGCTGTTCCTGCTGCTGCTGCTGCTGTTCCTGCTGCTGTTGCTGCTGCTGTGAGTTTGACTGACCGGGTTTACGAGGCAGTTTGTCGCGTATTTCGAGCAGCTCCCGCAGAGCCTGACGTTGCAGCGGGACAGCTGTTTCAGCCGCCGGTTTTTCCGTCAGCACCTCGCGCTGCAACTGCATGACATGGTCAGCCAGCTCTTCGATCTCAGCTTTGTCCTCAGCTGTGAACGGCGGCATGTTGGTGTCGGTTTGTGACTGCTGAATATATTGATCGGCCCATTGCGGAAAACGTTCGATAAAGATAGCGGTCAGATCGGCGGCCTCTTTCTGCGATTCCCGGGTTTCCAGGTATCGGCGGTTAATGCGGGAGAGAGTATTGCTCTGGCAGACGATATCTTCGTTGATTACAGCATCGGGAGCGGCAATCATCTTCCAGAAATTATACAGCATCGGTTCGAGTCGGGCGGCCTCATCGACCGATTCCGGCAGCAGATCTTCAAATGCCTGCGCGACTCCTTTCATGCCGTCACGCCCGATTTCGATCTGCTGGTTGAGCGCCGCCTGCTGCTGCTGATTGGTCACGGCCTGAAGCAGACTCTGTTTGAGGGCAATCCATAGATCAGCATTTTTTTTCTGTCTGTCGGCCAGCTTCTCGGCCCTGGTTATCACCTCCGGTGCGGAATTGGTGAACAGAGTATAGGAATCATCCATAATCTGCCGTTGCTCGTCCAGCATTGTGTTCAGAAGCTGATCAGGTTGTTTGTCGCCATTTTCTTTCAGGACTCCGGCGATATGAGCCTCTTCGCGCAGCTTGTCGAGCGGATCAATGGCGCGGATGAGATTACGTCTGCGCCTTTCGTCATCCGGTGCCTCGCGCAGCGAATGCTGAAATGCGGTGGCGGCCTCCTCGGCAAGCTTCAGCTTAGGTTCAGCCTCTGGAGCGTGATCCTTCGCATTGGCCTGCTCATAGTTCAGTTTACCGAGGAACTCACCTGCGCGGGCACTTACGGTTCTCGAATTGAGCAGTCCCCGCAGGGTGTTGCAGGCGTTGGTTGTGTCGCCCCCCTTGTAGAAAGCATAGGCCGCGTTGTAACGGTAGAGTTCCGCCTCATCGATGTCAGCACCGCGGGCGGCGGAGAGAAATCCCTGTGCAGCTTTCAGCCATTCACCCTTTTTCAGCCAGGATTGCGCTTTTCGTGCACCGGCGCGTCCTGGTACTACCGTAACATCTTCAGTTGCGTCGGACGCATCGGTCTGCGGAAGTGCGGCATTGTTTGTCTGGGCACTCGAATAAACTGCGGGAAGCAGAGTTAACAGAAGACTCAGCACAGCTGCAGCTTTGCGCCGCTTGGCACTGTGCAGTCGCCCGCGGCTTAACCATGCAGCGCAGAGCAGCAGGATAATCGCGGGCATCAGAAAGAGCTGATAACGTTCGACGAAACGGTTCTCATGAATTTCCTGCTGCTCTCTGTCGGCAATCTGCCGTAGGTAACGTCGGTAGATTGCGCCGAGGGTGGTATGGGCGGTGCCGGCGGTGCCCAGCGGGATGTAACGTCCGTTGGAGGCGCGTGCGACGGCATCAAGAGTTTGATCCATCAGGCGCGTCATCACAGGTTTGCCTTCAAACAATACGCTCCCGCTGTTATCTTCGGCCGGAATTGTTGCTCCGGAAGGATCGCCGATACCGACTGTGAAAATCGGAATGCCGCGTTGAGCCGCTTTTTCCGCCGCCTTCAATGCGCCGCCGGTCAGGTCTTCACCATCCGAAATAAGCAGAATGGCATTGTATTCATCCAAGGCATGTTCAAGCGCGTCGAGTGCTTTGAGTACGGGATCGCCGAGATCTGTTGCGCCACGCGGTGCGGAATCAACACTGACACCGTCAAGTGCCTGTCGCAGAAAGGTGTAATCGGTGGTAAGCGGACAGATGATATTCGCTTTGTGCCTGAAAGCAATCAGTCCGGCCCGGTCGCCTTGCAACTCCTCAATCAGGTCAATGATATCGGTTTTGGCCCGCTCCAGCCGATTGGGATGAACATCACTGGCCAGCATCGAGCGAGAGACATCAAGTGCGATCATGAGGTTGCGTCCGCGGGTAAAAACCTTCTCCTCCCTGCGGCCCCATTGCGGACGTGCCGCAGCAAACAGCAAAAGTGTCAAAGCGGTGATAACCAGAGTGAACTGTGTGTAGAAGCGTGATTCACGATCAGGAGGCACCAGTTTCGCCTGCAGCGCCGGAGCAATCAGCCGGGAGAGCGCACCCCTGGCACGGCGGTGCAGCCAGAGCCAGAGGGCACCGGCAACCGGTATTGCGGTGAGCAGTAACAAAAGCCATGGATAAACCAAACGCATAAATCTTCTCTTCCTTTCAGCCGTTTACAGCATTCTGCGGGTAAGCTGCATGTTCAATGTCAATGCGGAGGCTGTCAGTAGAGCGCCGATCAGCAGCAAAGCGGCAAAGTGCTCGTTGTAGCGTTCGTACACCTGACGTTCGATTCTGGTTTTCTCCAGTTTGTCGATTTCAGCCAGAGCCTCTTTGAGTCCTGCATGATCCCGCACCCCGAAATAACGCCCGCCGGTTTGGTTGGCAATATCTTTAAGCTGAGTTTCATCATAGGTCGCATTTGCATAGGATATGCGTTCACGTCCGAACATGTCACGTGTTTTAAAGGGTGTGCGGCGATTTGATCCGACACCAATTGTGTAAACCTTGATGTTCATTTTTGCAGCTGCTTCAGCGGCCTGTTCCGGCGTGATAATTCCGGCGTTGGATTCACCGTCGGAGAGCAGAATGACAACCCTTGATTCTGGTTCAGCGTCGGTCAGACGGGCGACTCCAGTGGCCAGCCCGTCGCCTATGGCGGTGAGGGTCTCTTCCTGGTCAACACTTTGCCCGTTACCGTTAATCGCGGCCCGGGGTATTTCGACGCCCTTTAGAACATGGGTCAGAGCGCGATGATCAGCGGTCAGCGGTGCACGCGTCGAGGCGTAACCGCCAAAGGTGACCAACCCGATCAGATCGTCAGGACGCGCCTCTACAAAAGTGGCGAACATCTCCTTAACGACATCCAGACGGGTTTTTGAAAAATCGTTGTCTGGCGAGAGATCAAGGGCCTCCATGGAACCGGAAACGTCAACCACCATTTCAATGGCAATTGCGTCGGTAGAGCGATGTTGACGTGCCAGCGTTGTGCGCGGCCGAGCCGCCGCAATGATCAGCAGCAGAGTACCCGCCAGAAATATAAAGGGCAGAAGACGAGCGACCGCAACCCGCCAGCCAGCGGTTTTGTGCGGCAGTCGCGCTGCCGGTGCGAAGAGCACTCCGCCTGTGCGTCCGGCACGGTGGAGCCGCCAGGCGGCGACCGCCCAGGGGATCAATAACAGGAAAGCTAACGGTGTGGCGAAATGTAGCATGATTTATTCGGATTTCAATTGTTTTTCTGCTTTTCATCCAGAGTGCAGTTTCGCACGTCAGAGTTCAGATAGTCACGTGCGCGCTCGACGGCCTGTTCGGTCATATCGATGTCAGCCTGCTGCCCGGCGAATTTAACGAGATCGGCAGATTCCAGAAATGTTTTGAGATTTTCGAGTGTCTCCCCGGTAAAGCCGGGGTGTGCCGCAGCGGCTGCCAGAAATTCCTCGGTAGTCTGTTCCGGAGCACGTACATTGTGCGAGCGCTCAATATAGCGTCTGACAACCATGGTTAATTCAATATAAAAATCCTTGAATAAACCCTTTTCAGGCAACCTGCGCCGCATCAGCCTGTCAAGCTCTGTCATGGCACGGTCAATCGGTGACATGCGAAACTCCCGTACACGGGCTGATATTCTTGTCAGAGCGTAGAGGATGAACACGAAAATCACAAGCGCACCCGCGCCGGCAATAATCCACAGCGCAATTGTGCCGGCGGTGGGAGCTATCCACTCTGGTTCAACAGTGACTTCGGGTTCACCAGCGACAGCCGAGAGCTTTTTCGGTCGAGGGAATACGACCGGCCTGGTAGCGACCGTGAAAACCTGAGGCGGCACGACCGAGTTGTCGATGACAGTCAAGGCAAAAGGGGCCAGTCGGTAACGCGTTGCAGCCGGACGGGGTGTGAGTTTCCAACGCTGACTGATCATAATCTGTCCGCCCGCTTCAACCGGCTCGGTTGTGAAATCCTCAGCCATCGAGAATCCCTGAAAACGATTCTGCAGATCAGGCAGTTCAATCTTCAGATTTGCAGCTGATTTAACGGTGATTGTCACCATAAGATCATGTGCGGGATCAACCACCTGCGGTTCAGCACTCACCTTCGCTGAGAAACCGTCGTTGTACAGCTCGGCGTTGAATTGAGCCTGCGCGCTGCAACCCATCAGCATCATTATCAAAAATGCACTGTAGTAAAATGGTTTTTTCATCGTTTACCTGCTCTGCGACGGAACAATGCACGGACATCATCGATATATGGCTTGCCGGTTGAAAGCTCAATGGTGTCAATTCCGCTGCGTTTGAAAAAGCGTATGAGTTCGCTTTGTTCCCGCTCGGATTGCGACTTGAAAGCGTTGCGCAGCCTGGCCGAGGCGGTGTCAACCAACAGCAGTTCACCCGTTTCAGGGTCTTGCAGTTCAATCAGCCCTACATTCGGAATTTCAAGTTCACAGGGATCACTGACCGGACAGGCGATCACATCATGGCGACGTGCGGTTACACGCAGCTCCTTCTGATAGCCGGTGTCCTGAAAGTCGGAAACGATGAAAACCACCGCTTTACGCTTCTGCACGTTGTTGAGGAAACGCAACGCCGCAGTTATGTCGGTGCCTTCACGAGTTTCATCGGCAGCCAGCACTTCACGCACAAGCCGCATGACCGCCGTCCTGCCTTTGCGCGGGGGAATCGATTTTAGAATGCGGTCGCTGAAAAGGATGAGTCCGATCTTATCCTGATTGCGGATGGCTGTCATTGCCAGCAGACAGGTTATTTCGGCGGCCAGTTCGGATTTACTGCGCTCGCCCGAACCGAATATCTGCGAGCCAGAGACATCAATCAGAAAGATAACTGTGAGTTCGCGTTCCTCGGAAAAGCGTTTGACATGCGGATGACCGGTGCGGGCGGTCACATTCCAGTCGATGGAGCGCACATCATCCCCGATGATGTAAGGGCGCACCTCGTCGAACTCGACTCCCTGGCCCTTGAATACCGAGTGGTAATCACCGGCCAGGCGGTCGTCTATCAGGTGGCTGGTAAGAATTTTGATCTTACCGACCTGTTTCATCAATTCAGCTGTATCAATCATGGCATCAGCAAAGGGCGGCCTGTGCAGGTCGCAATCAAGGCACCGGAATCTCGTTGAGAATAGTGGCGATAATATCGTCCGCTGTCATCTCTTCAGCTTCGGCCTCATAGGTTAACATAATACGGTGACGCAACACGTCGTGAGCGATCTCTTTGACATCCTGCGGTGTGGCGTAGGCGCGTCCGTTCATCATCGCGTTGGCCCTGGCGGCGATATTCAGACAGAGCGTCGCACGCGGTGACCCTCCGATCTGAATCTGATCGGCGAGCGCAGGTAGTTTGAATTTGGCCGGTTCACGCGTGGCGAAAACAATGTCGAGAATATAATCGCCGACCTTCTCGTCACAGTAAACCTGATTGAGGGTTGCGCGCATTGCGTCGATTTTTTCAGCACTGAGCACCGCCTTGACCTCGGGCTGCCGTCCGCTGGTGAATCGGTTCATGATGCGCCTTTCATCATCTCGTGAAGGATGGGTGACAACACATTTCAACATGAAACGGTCAACCTGCGCCTCCGGCAGCGGATAGGTTCCCTCTTGCTCAATGGGGTTCTGCGTGGCCATCACCAGAAAGGGCGAAGGCAGGCTGTAGGTGTTGTCGCCGATTGTCACCTGCCGTTCCTGCATCGCTTCAAGCAGCGCGCTCTGTACCTTTGCGGGCGCACGGTTGATCTCATCGGCCAGTAGCAGATTGGTGAAAACCGGACCCTTTTTCGGTGCGAAGGTGCCCTCTTTGGGATTATAAATCATGGTGCCGACAACATCCGCCGGCAGTAAATCCGGAGTGAATGAGATTCGGTGAAATTCCAATCCCAGCACATGTGCCAAAGTGCTGATCGAGGTCGTTTTTGCCAGCCCCGGCACCCCTTCCAGCAGGATGTGCCCTCCGGTAATCAGCGCGATGATCAGACGGTCAATCAGTTTTTCCTGACCGACGATCACTTTGTTGACCTCATCGCGGATGGCGGCGATACTATCCGCCTGGCCGGCTATTATGTTGGTTGTCTGCTGTATATCCATAGTTTTACTTCCGTTCTATTGCAAATCAAGCATTGTCGGCGGGGGCGGTGTGTCCGGCACCACCGAATTCCTCGATGCCGGACACACAATTCATCCACAGCTTTTAATTATTATCTTCTTCATCTTCAGCCTGCTGGCCTGAAGCCTGAGCGGCGCTTGAGCCCTGGGACTGCTCCTGTTCACTCGCTTCCGCTTCCGGCTGCTTCTCCTTATTTTTGACGATGTCGGCACGGCTTTTCATCATGCTGTCGGCTTTGTACGACGGAATGATGTAGCTCCACCGGGCGGACTTCTCATTGAAGCTCTCCACCTTGGTGCGGATCTCGGCATTTACGGTTTCATTGGTGCCCTGCGGAGTGAAGTTCGCCCTGATCTTCATGTAGCGGTCGGCACCTTCAGGCACAGCTGAACCCAGTGAAGCCGTGTAACTCTCGCCGCTTTTGAGCGTCACTTTGAAGACCGCACCGGTCGAGATGCCCAGCTCGTCATCGCTCAGGGCTGGGTCGGCCAGATTGTTGAATGAGAGCGAACTCAGTGCCGACTCCAGCGAGTGGGAGGCTGATGTATCAAACTCCTCATCATCCGTGAGCCCCGCGACACTCCATTCGCCGTCCTTTTTGCTGAGGATACAAGAGTCACCCTGCTTCATCAGAGCTATGCCGTTAACATCCGAAGATGAGACGGAGATGATCTGGGTGTCAGCCCAGTTGGAGGGCTTAGGTGTGAATGAGCTGAGAGTCTCTTTGACCAGCCAGACCTCGTCTTTATCGCCGGTCGAAACATAACGCCCGTCAGGATAGGCACCGCCGCCGAACTGCGTCGCACGACCGGTCGCTTTGCGCATGTGTTCATCGCCGATCAGAAGAGTGGCCAGAGACCTGCCGGCAGAGTCCTGCAGATCGAGAAGATCGGCATCTTCGATTTTGTCCGGTGAACCCTTCTGACCGATCTTGAGATTTCTGAGTGTCAGGAGATGCTCTCTGATCCTGGTGATATCAGCCGGGTAGTCATAAAGCGAATTTATTTTCCAGCCGTCATCACTGCCGGAAAGCAGCAGATTTTCGTTGTCACTGCATTTCAGTTCAATCCTCATCACCTTGCTCAGATCAAGCTCCGGCAACAGCTCACGGCCCACCTGCGAAGGTGTTTTGACTTTAACGCTTCGGCTGCTCATGTAGGCCGCGACACCAAGCACAGCGGCGACCACAGCCAGCAAAATAAGTTTGTTAGCTTTCATCTTACTGAATCCTCACTTTATTTTTTTCTGCGGTGAATGCCGCGCACAATACCCAAAACGATTACCAGCAACGGTATCAGAGCGATGTTAAGCACCTTGACGGTGCGTCCCAGATTTTCAATCTCACGGTTCAGGTTTTTACGAACGTCCTTGAGCTGCCGGCTTGTATCAGCCTGCTGTTTCTGAAAACGCTCGATTTCAGCCTGCTGTTCCGGCGAGATGATCAGCCGCTGATTTCCCTGCTTCTGGTTCTGCAGTTCGGCCAGACGTTGACGGGTCTCCTGCAGAGCAGCTTCAAGGCGCTCCTCTTCGGCTTGCCACTCTTTCATGGCCTTGGCTTCCAGAGCGTCAACTTTGGTGAAAGGCCGGCTGAAATTACCGCGTGAGCGCACTCCGATCAGCTCCTGACGTCCGGCGAACTGCTCGACCGTGTTGCCGAAAAGAGCCAGATTGTTGTTGATCGGCTGGGCGATACGTCCGAATAGCGAGTTGACAGTCTGCACACAGAAGCGATCATTGATGAAGTCGGCATCGGCGAAAAGCATGACTGTCCCCTGACCCGAGCTGATCAGATTCTCAACCTTGTTGGTGGCCTCTCCCACCATGCCGTCGGCAAAGGCGGTTTTGAATTCACCCTGCAGACGGGCGGCCAGCACGCGTCGGCGCCCGTCCGGCTTCAACTGTGAACGCATGGCACTCATGCCGAACTGGGCATTCATCTGGTCAATCAGGCAGGCATTGTCCTCTGATGAGGTCAGAACCGGAGTGAAGGTCAGCTCCTCGCCGGTGTTGTCTTCAAATGCACCGGCAAAGGGCAGCATGATCTGACTGAGACGTGAGGTCAGCAGATCCTGAGTGGCCAGGTTGGCGGAACCCAACGACAGAAAAGCCGGATTGTCCTCGACTCGTCCGTTGCCGGAGTTGAGTTTGGTTGCGCAACTGAGATCGGCAACAACCTTGGAAGAATCGAATCCGACCCCCCAAGCATCAAAGAGCTTGCCTAGGGTTGACGGACCGGGCTGACCGGGAGCGCCCATACCGCGCATCATCGGGTTCTGCTGGCCGCTGCTTTCAAAATCGGCGATGCTGAAAGGATCGACACAGGCTACCAGACGCCCTCCGCGCAACACAAACTGATCGATGGCGAAGAGGGTCTCATCCTCAAGCTCCTTGGGGTGAATGACCACAAGGGTTGTGATATCATCATCAATTGCTTCAACCGGGGGTGTCAGTTCGCGTACATTGTAATCCTTGCGCAAATCCTGGAACGCCGTCCAGCCCTCATCCTGCTGCATGCCCTGCTGCATCATCATAGGATTGGGCGGCGATCCGAGCACACTCAGTGAGCTGATGATTCCGACAACCGGTTTTTCGGGCCAGGCCGCTCTGGTTATCAGACGGGTGATGTCATATTCCAGTGTGGCTTCCGTGCGTGGTGAAAAACCGGGGATGGTCTCCTCAGCTTCGCCTGTCACCGCAGCCAGACCGAAATAGACCGGTGAGCCCAGCATCGAAGTCTGCTGCGGTTCAATGCCGTAACGCTGCGCCCACTCCTCAGCATCTGAGTCAGGCTTTGTGTCATAGGCCTCCAGTATAATTTTACCGTTGCCGGTGATCTGATACTCCTTGAGCAGATCCTGCACCTGACGGGCATAGGTTTTCAGTGCCATCGGCATCTCACGGGAGCTCGAACTGAAGTAGAATTTGAGAGTAACTTCGTTTTCGAGTTGCTTCAGAATCTCTTTGGAACCCTTGGAAAGGGTGTAGAGATTTTCGTCGGTCAGATCAACACGCAGTCGCATGTTGCCGACAATCACATTGACGGCAATGATGATGCCAAGCAGTAGAGCCAGCCCTGCGATGCCGCCGCTGATCTTTGAAAGTGATATGCTTTTTTTATCAGACATGTTTGAATCCTCAATCTAACTGTTTTATGAAGCCTTGCGGTTTTCAGTGACCAGATGTGCGGCACTCAACATGAAAACCATTACGCCGATGTAATAGACGATGTCATAAAAATCAATGACACCGCGACGCATGGAATCGAAGTGCTGCATCAGCGAACAGGCGGCCAGACCGTCGACGATGAAAGCTGGTATGCCCCACTGCGACACAGAGTTGATCACCGGATCAAAGCCGATTATCAGCATGAAAAGACAGATGGCCAGGGCTATGACAAATCCGATCACCTGGCTGCGCGAAAGCGCCGAGGCGAAAACTCCGATGGCCACGCAGGCACCTGAGAGTAGAAATGATCCGATATAGCCCCCGATGACCGCACCGGTGTCGGGTGCGCCCAGCCAGGCAGTGGTCAGCACCACCGGAAAAGTCAGCGTCAGGGCTATGCCAATGAAGGCCCAGGCTGCCAGAAATTTGCCGATCAGCGCTTCGGCCAGCGTTATGGGAAGCGTCAACAGCAACTCAATCGTTCCGGTGCGACGCTCTTCTGCCCAGAGTCCCATGGTAGAGGCCGGAACCAGCAGCAGGTAAACCCACGGGTGCCAGAAGAAAAACGGAGTCAAATCCGCCTGGCGCCTCTCGTAAAACATCGCAATTCCAAATGTCAAGAATCCGATCAGCATCAGAAAAGCGACCAGAAAAACGTATGCGACCGGAGAGTCGAAATATGATTTGAACTCCCGTTTGAAAATGGTTTTTATATTGTTGATGTTACTCATTGACATCCTCCTGACTCTCACCTGTCAAAGTGAGGTTGCGAAACACTACATCCATCCGCTTCTGCGGATCCTGAGCACGCAGCTCGTCCGGAGTGCCGTTTGCCACAATACGCCCGTCGGCTATGATCATCGCGCGTGTGCAAACGGCATCCACCTCTTCCAGAATGTGGGTGCTGACAATTATGACCTTGTCAGCGGCCATCTCTTTAATCATCTGGCGCACCACAAACTTCTGGTTCGGATCCAGTCCGTCGGTCGGTTCGTCCATGATCAGCACCTGAGGATCGTGCAGAATTGCCTGCGCGAAACAGGTCCTTTGTCGATACCCCTTGGACAGGGTCTCGATCGACTGATCGCTGACGCTCTCCAGACGGCTTTTGGCAATGGCGGAGTCCACCCTTTTTTTTAGTTCGGCACCGCGATAGCCTCTGATTTTGGCGATGAAATTGAGAAACTCAATCACGGTCATGTTGTTATACAACGGCGCGTTTTCAGGCAGATACCCGATACAGCGTTTGGCCGCGACGGCGTCCTCGGCGATATCGTGTCCACATACTACCGCAGTTCCGGAGGTCGGCGGTAGAAACCCGGTAATCATCCGCATCGATGTGCTCTTCCCCGCGCCATTAGGCCCGAGGTATCCCAGCACCTCTCCCTTCTCAACGGAAAAGGATATACCCTTTACCGCCTGGATCGGTCCGAATCGCTTGGTAAGGTTACTTACGGTTAGCATCCTTCATCATCCTTTTTTTTGTTTGTGTTGGTTAAATCGTCGCAGGTGCCTGAACACCCGGCGAATTAAACAGTCAGTATGGTAAATTGTGTTCCTTGATCTTGCGCTGAATGGTCCGCCGGGAAATGCCGAGCTGTTCCGCAGTCGTCGTGCGGTTGCCGTCATTACGTCGGAGGCGCTCTTCCAGAGTAAAACGTTCAATCTCCGCCAGAGTCATTTCGGCAATGGTGTCCTGCGCATAATACTCACTCTCACTCTCACTCTGTGTTTCTTTGACCATCGCTCGGGCCGCTGCAGTTCCGGGAATATTGACGGAACTGGCGGTAAGAACGCCGCCAGGTGAGAGCAGAACGGCACTCTCAACAATATTCTTGAGCTGTCTCACATTGCCCGGCCAGTTATAACTTTCCAGCAGCTCGTAAAAAGAGGGTTCAACCCGGTTGACCTGAATGTTGTTGTCAGCCACGGCGGCGGCGATAAACCGGTCGGTCATCAGACGGATGTCCGCAACCCGCTCACGCAGCGGCGGAATTTCCAGTGTGATGACGTTGAGACGATAGAGCAGATCCTCTCGGAAACTCTGCTCCTCAACCATCTTTTCCAGGTTTTTGTTAGTGGCCGAGACCAGCCTGACATTAACATTGAAAGTCTCCCGTCCGCCGACCCGGCGTACCTCTTTCAATTCGAGGGCGCGCAGCAGTTTGACCTGTACCGACTGCGGCGCATCGCCGATCTCATCCAGAAAAAGTGTGCCTCCGTGCGCCCGTTCGAAAGCACCTTTGTGGGTGCCGGTGGCTCCGGTGAAAGAGCCCTTCTCATGTCCGAACAGCTCGGATTCCAGCAGTGTTTCCGCAAAGGCTCCGCAGTTGACCGCAATGAAAGGACCCTCTGATCTGATCGAATCAACATGCAGCGCCCGCGCTACCAGCTCTTTGCCGGTGCCGCTCTCGCCCCGGATAAGAACAGTCGCGTTTGTGTCAGCCAGCGCCTCGATCTTGGTCAGTACATTTTTCATCCCCGATGATTGCGCGATAATCGCGGATGAGGCATATCGCTCCTTGATGGTGCGTGAGAGATTGTCAACTTTACGCCGCAGCAGAGATGTTTCATAGGCCCGGCGAAGCTTGGATTGAATGTCATCTATGTCCAGTGGTTTGGTCACATAATCATAAGCACCTTCACGCATGGCACGCACACCTGACTCCACCGAACTGTAGGCGGTCATTATGATAACCGGAATAGAACTCTTGATGTGCTTGATCCGCTTGAGCACCTCCAGCCCGTCAATGTCCGGCAACACCAGATCGCTCAGTACCAGATCCGGCAGCCTGCTGCTGAAAGTTGCTACACCGTTCAAACCGTTGACGGCGGTCAATGTCTCAAAACCAGCGTCCTCAGCTACATCCTGAACTGAACGCAGGTTGTCGGGATCGTCCTCAATAATCAATATTACCGGTTGTTCTGTTGTCATAAATGATACTCCAAAATCATTTCCGGCCGGCAGGATCGGCTTGTTTTTTTCCGGCACTGCTGCCGGGTGCAACCGTCGGCAGTGTTATTCTGATGGCAGCACCCCTGGTTCTACCGCTCTCCACTGCCTCAATGGTACCCTGACAACGGTTGATCGCGGTTTTGGCCAAAAACAGCCCCAGACCAGTGCCCTCAGGTCTGCCCGTTACAAAGAGTTTGAATATCTCTTTGCGCTTGCGTGGAGGTATGCCAGGTCCATCATCGCATATTTCCAATACAACACCATTGCGTCCGCAGTCGGCAGAGACCAAAATCGTACCGTTTTCCGGCGAAAAGTGAATTGCATTCATGAAAACATTGAGCAGCGAACGCTTGAGCGCGAAATGATAAGCACGAACCAGCGGGAGCTCCGCAGCGATTTCTCTGACAATTTTCAGTCTGGCTTGCTCAATTCGCGGAAGAAGTATTTCGATGCACTCGTTGATCGCGCTCTCAATGTCAAGCGTGCCGCTCTCTTCATCATCCGGACGGGCCATGAATAAAAACTCGGCGAATATCTTGTCCATCCTGCCCATGGTGCGTGATACCCTGCCAGCTAGTTCTCTCACTCTCTCAGGGCGTATTCCGCTCTCACGGGTTGCCTCACGCTCCAGCATCTGAGCGTCCAGACGCACCGCCGACATGGGGTTGCGGAAATCATGCAGTATTCCGTTGGCCATTACCCCTGAGAATGCCAGGTGTTCCTCCTGGCGTGATAACTCCTGCCGCTTTCTTTCGCGAATCACAGCTAGGATTATGACCGCCGCGCAAAGCAGAAAGGCGGTGATCAGAACCGAAAGCGAAAAGGTGAAAAGCGAGTTGATCATACGATTGGCAATCGCCTCTTTTTCGGCCACAGAACTCTGCTTGAAGGTGGTTTCAAGTACAATGCCGTTGTCCGCATCTGAAGAGGCGCGCCTAGAGAAAACAAAGACCGGCTCACGTCTGCCGCCTACATCAATGGTCTCGCGCGACATGATGGTGTTCACATTATCAATCTCATGCAGGAGCGTGCTCTGATCCGGATAGAGAGTTCCGTCAGCCTGCCGATGGAACATGGTGATGTCCCCATTGCGCATCGAAATCGACTGGATGTCCTTTCTCACAGCCAGAACTCTGTCAATCAGAGCCGAAAAGTTGCGCCATTGCTCGGGGCTGGGATTGGTGCTGCAGTATAATTTTGTGTGATAAACCAAGGCTTTGAGCAAACGATCTCCTTGGTCAAGTACCGATTCCGTGGCCTCCAGATGAGCATCGCGCTGATGACCGGACTTTAAAATAAACAACATATATCCGGCTCCGAGAGCCGCCGACAGTAAAACCGTCAGCAGAATCAGCTCAAGCCGCATTTTTCCTGTGTTTAATCTTTTAACTCGCAAAAGGTCCATTTCCGTATGCCGTATGTAGCAGAGTCTGTGCCACAACTGCCATAAACGCTCGGTGTATCCAAATGACGCAGTTGTCAGTCGAACTGACGTGTCATCGTGACGCGCTCAATTGTAACAGAATGTCGCGCCGCTGTGTTAAAAAATCTCGGGCAGTCGGTATGCCCGCAGTTTAGCGACGGTTGAAACCGGACGTGCGGTAAATCCGGTTCTTAACCGGATTGAGATGTCCGGCTTAAACCCAAAGCTGCTTTCAGCCGCAACCAAAGTGAGGCACTGTCATAT
>JAGYOL010000170.1 GCA_018399555.1 Kiritimatiellia bacterium
TTGCCAAGCATAAAGGTGTTTTCAGTGGGACGCTAGTGAAACGGGAACGGTTTGCGATGAAGCCGCCGATCTCATCAGCTACCAGCCGACCCGACAGAGGAGTCCCTTCAGGTACAGGCCTTCCGGGAAGCAAAGCCCCTCCGGATGGTCAACGCTCTGTTGCAGGCGTTTGATCACCTGGACGTCACGTTCAGCATCGACTGCGGCATCGGCGACGACCTTGTGAAACAATTCCGGTGTCATCAAGCCGGAACATGAGAAGGTGGCCAAAACTCCGCCCGGTCTGAGCAGTTTAAGGCCCAGCAGGTTGATGTCCTTATAGCCGCGTGCCGCCTTCATGAGCTGTCCTTTGGATGATGCGAATTTGGGTGGATCCAGCACGACAAGATCAAAGCTACGCCGCTCATCACGGAAACGTCGCAGCAGATCGAACACATCCCCTTTGATGAAGGAGGATTTTTTTACTTCGCATGTGTTCAGAGCGGTATTCCGTTCGGCCATGTCAAGAGCCTGCTCTGAGAGCTCCACATGGGTTACGCTTTCCGCCCCGGCCGCAATCGCCGCTATGCCGAATCCTCCGGTGTAGGAGAAGGCATTCAGAACATCAGCGTTGTTGGCATAGGGTTTGATGATCTCACGATTATCACGCTGATCAAGGTAGAAACCGGTTTTATGGCCTTCCAGCACATTCACCAGATAGCGGCATTCACGCTCATAAATTTCTATCTCTCCGGGTGGCTGTTCTCCGCTCAGCACTCCGGTTGCCGGTGTGAGTCCCTCTCTGACGCGCATCTCCACGTCCGAACGTTCGTAAATTCCTCTGCATGGCATAAGGCGTTGCAGCACATCCACAATCACCCGCTTCCAATTCTCAGCGCCTGCGGTGGTAAACTGACAGACGATCCAGTCGCCGTAGCGATCGGCCACAACCCCCGGAAGACCATCGGCTTCGGCATTTATCACCCTGAGCGCATTGGTCGTGTTATCGGCCAGTAACCAGGCCCGTGCTCCGACAGAGGCCGCCACGCGGGTGGCGATGAAAGATTCGTCAATAACCGCATCTGGATCGAAACTCCACATGCGCACCCGTATCTGCGAATGGGGAGAGTAGGCACCAGCTCCGATTTGCTTCCCTTCGCTGTCGAAGACCGCAACGCTTTCACCGACCTCAGGATCGCCCTCAACTGCGGCGATCGCTCCCGAAAAAATCCAGGGGTGTCTGCGCATCACCGAATACTCTCGATTCCGTTTTAATGTAACCTTCATACAGAAATCAATTCTTTTTTTTACTCCAGAACCACGCCCTGACGGGTAGAGCGACGGCGGCAATACCGTGTTAACCCTCCGCTCGCGTGCGCACCCGGTTTCAGCCACCGAAACTTATCAGCAGCTTATCAAGCCGGGCGATAGTCTGCTCTAATTCAACTTTGCGTTCGCGCTGCTGTTCAACCACCTCCGCCGGTGCATTGTTCACAAAGCGTTCATTGCCAAGTTTGGAGTGCACTGTTTTAAGGAATCCGCGGTTCTTCTCAATCTCATTCCGGACTCGCTCGCGTTCCGCATTGATGTCGACCAGCCCTTCGAGCGGCAGATATATAGTTCCGAGTTTACCCAGTGTGCCCGGCATGGCGCGTTGACCGCCGACAGTTATTTCCACCCTTTCCGCACGCAGCATCCTTTTCAGACATTCGATATCATTCTGCAACTCGCCGGCGACCTCATGATCGACCGCTTCGATGATGAAATCGGTGAACTTTGATGGTGCGATGTTATAGTCGGAGCGCAGGGCACGACCGGCGGTTATCAGCTCCCGCTTTGAATCAACATATGTTACAACGGCATCGCTGAGGCCCCACTCTGTCATCTGATCATTGTTGAAAGAGGTGGGCCAGGGGGCCTTCATGACTGTTTCGTCCACCGTACCATACTCCATCTGGTGCCACAGCTCCTCAGTTAAAAAGGGCATATACGGGTGCAGGAGTTTAAGTGCCTGGGCAAAAACATAATTCATAATAACAAGCACCTGGCGACGACGCTGCTGATCATCATCGCCATTCAGATCGAGCTTGGCATACTCCAGATACCAGTCGCAGAATTGATTCCAGATAAAATCATAGATTGCCAGTGCGCCGTCCTGCAGCCGATACTTCTCAAGATGCCCGGTGATATCAACGATATACCGGTTGCACATTGCCAGCATATGGCAGTCATCCGGACGCAACAAAGCGGTTTCAAGATTCAGTTTTCCGACGGCTGTCGCCTGCGTATCGATATCGCACTCATCCCCCATCTGCATACGCATGAAACGTGCGGCGTTCCATATTTT
This sequence comes from Kiritimatiellia bacterium, assembly GCA_018399555.1. GTDB lineage: Bacteria > Verrucomicrobiota > Kiritimatiellia > RFP12 > UBA1067 > M55B167. The sequence continues at coordinate 2,327 of JAGYOL010000170.1, forward strand.
AGTGGCGAAGTTACGTCCGATCTCGAATTTCTCCGTGTTCACATAGACATCCATGCCGGTGGAGGTTATCTGCATCAGGCTAAAACGCAGTGCGTCGGCGCTGTACTGCTCGATGATATCAAGCGGATCAATCGAATTGCCCAGGCTCTTGCTCATTTTGCGACCCTGATCATCGCGTACTGTACCATGCAGGTAGACATTTTCAAAGGGGATATCCCCCATGAATTTCAATCCGGCCATGATCATACGTGCAACCCAGAAGAAGATAATCTCCGGTGCGGTGACAAGATCGTTCGTGGGATAGTAAAAGTCGAGCTCCGCACTTTTTTCCGGCCAGCCCAGGGTGCTGAAAGGCCAGAGCCAGGAAGAGAACCAGGTGTCAAGCACATCCTCATCCTGTGTGATTGTAAGCGATTCGCATTGCGGACAGCAGCCCGGTGTTGCGCGTGCCGCCCACTCGAGGTGACAGTCTGCACAGGTGTAAACTGGAATGCGGTGCCCCCACCAGATCTGTCGTGATATGCACCAGTCGCGGATATTTTCCAGCCACTCGAAATAGGTTTTCTCCCAGCGTTGCGGTGAAAATTTAATCTTCCCAGAATGTACCGCCTCCAACGCGGGCTGCGCCAGCGGTTTCATCCTGACGAACCACTGCTGCGATAACCGCGGTTCCACTACCGTATCGCAACGGTAGCAGTGACCTACAGCGTGACGGTGCTCATCAATCCTTACCAGTAAACCCTGCTTATCCAGGTCGGCCACCACCTGTTTGCGGCACTCAAAGCGATCCATCCCTGCATATCTGCCGGCACTCTCATTCATTGTGCCGTCACCGTTCATTACATTCAGAAATTCGAGGTTATGGCGTTTGCCCACCTGAAAATCGTTGGGATCGTGCGCAGGCGTCATCTTTACAACACCGGTACCGAATTCACGGTCAACATAGTCATCGGCTATAATTGTTATTTCCCGGTCGGTCAGGGGCAAAAGAACCTTTCTGCCGATCATATCCCTGTAGCGTTCATCCTCCGGATTAACCGCCACAGCCGTATCTCCAAGCATCGTCTCAGGTCTGGTGGTCGCCACCACGAGCTCGCCGCCACCCTTGACCGGATAACGAATATGCCAGAGTCTGCCGTTCTCATCCTGGTGTTCACTCTCCTCATCAGAGAGAGCCGTATGACAACGCGGGCACCAGTTGACAATATAGTTGCCGCGATAGATCAGATCCTCATCGTAAAGACGACAGAAGACCTCGGTCACAGCGGCACTGAGGCCCTCATCCATAGTGAAACGTTCACGCTGCCAGTCACAGCTTGCCCCCAGTTTCCGCAGCTGGCGCACGATGGTGCCGCCATACTCGCCGCGCCACTGCCAGACGCGCTCCAGAAACCTTTCACGTCCCACTTCAGTTCGAGTTTTTCCTTCAGCACGCAGCGACTTCTCTACCACATTCTGCGTAGCGATACCGGCATGATCGGTACCGGGAACCCAGAGGACATTGTATCCCTGCATACGTTTCCAGCGCACCAGCACATCCTGAACGGTGTTGTTCAAGGCGTGTCCCATGTGCAGAATCCCGGTGACATTAGGCGGAGGAATGACCACACTGAACTTTTCACCGCCCTCAGATGGTTCAGAGTGAAAATGCCCGTTCTGTTCCCACCACTCGTACCACTTGTTTTCAATCTTGCCCGGATCGTAATGTTTATCCATAATTAAATCGTATTGTCTGGTTTAAAAACACCTCGTGCAGCACACAGGTGGCCTGTGTCTGCATATCGGAGTGATAACAATATAAAGGGAACGGTATTAAATCACAAGCGGTTCTCATTTACAAATGCGAAAAAACTGCACATATTCCAGCAACAATAAAAAACAGGGCCTGTTTCTCACTTCGCCTGACGATGCTGACCGCCCCCGACCGTCCCCTCTGCCCGCCCGGTAACACGGCAATCAAAAAACCGGTTTTTATTACAAAATTGTAAACTTTTCTCTTTTAGATTCACTTCGTTCCGTAAATTTGCTAAAAGGTTTCTGCAAATGTCTCAAAGCAAAAACAAAAAGGTGTTGCGGGCTGTAAGACGCCCTTTTGAATGGACCGGAATTTTTCTGGCCACTCTGATTGTGCCGTGTCTGACTGTCAAAGGTTGTGACAGAGTGGCCTCTCTGGTGGCGTGGGTCGGCATAAATTTCATGCAACGTGACAAAAGAGTTGCCCGCGCCAACCTTAAAATAATTTATGGAGAAAGGCTTACGCCACATCGTGAACACGTTATTATATATCACTCATTCCGTAATATGGCAGCTGTGGCAGTCAAGCTTTTCTGGATCTGCCGGAACAGTCGCCGCCGTCTGGAACAGTTGATTCTCGCGGATCAGCAAATAGCGGACATCATCAGAGAGGCTCATCCTTCCATAAATATCAGCGCACATATCGGCAACTGGGAGCTGCTCTCGCAGATCTGTATTTTAAACGGAGTCCCCATGACCAGCGTTGCGAAAAGTATCGGCAGTAAAGCCATGACCAGCCGACTCCGTCGTATTCGCTCGTGTATCGGGCAGACGATTGTGCCGCACGAGGGGGCTCTGCACCGGCTGGTTTACGCATTGCGTCATAACTCTTCGCTCGGGTTGCTGGTTGATCAGCTGACACCGGTTAAACAAGGTGGGGCCTGGCTTAAATTTTTTGGAATTCATGTGGATGTCTCGATCTCACCGGCCAGACTTTCAAGGCGACTTAACGTTCCGATTATTGTTGCCTGGTCACGCCCCTTGAAGGATGGACGCTACAAAATTGAATTCCTGAAACGGTTTGATCCCGATCCTGATGTGGATGATATAACCCGCAGTCAGGAAATTCTGGATTTGTTTGAGCAAATAATCCGTCGTCATCCCTCATGCTGGGCACTCAACTACCGACGCTGGCGGACAGTTCATCCGGATGATCCACCCGAGCGATATCCATTCTACGCACGCAAACGAAATAAAAATAATGTTTTTTCAAATTAACCGTTGCAAGTGCCGCTTCTGTTCTGTTATAGTGCCCCTCGTTTGAGCGCCTCTAGCTCAATTGGATAGAGCACCTGACTACGGATCAGGAGGTTGCAGGTTCGACTCCTGCGAGGCGCGCCACAA
>JAGYOL010000171.1 GCA_018399555.1 Kiritimatiellia bacterium
TGCGCGCCGCTGGCGACGTTACCGACAGTGACACTCAGTACGCCGCCGGATGCGGTGAAGGTGTACTCTTTACCGTAGCGTGGATTGGCGCAACTGAGACCGCTGACATCCGGATCGGCACCGCTGTAGGTTATCAGGTTATAAGTGGCATCCTGATAGAGATTGGCATCGGTGTTGTCGATGTAGAAAAAGAACTCGGCTTGGTGGATCGTCAGTGAGCTACTGGAAACCAACAGATCACCACCGCTGCCGTCACGATTCAGACCCAGGATAATAGCGGCACTCTCAGAGCTGCCCGCGCTGCCGAGTGTAATCGAATTCATCGTCAGCACCCCGGTTGGATTGGAACGCATATCCAAAGCTCCGCCCGGCAGAATTGTGAGGTCGCTGAGTGCCGGCAGAGCCGCCTCCGCCCGCAGCGTACCGTTTGAAATCAGGGTCGGGCCGGTATAAAGCTGGTCACCCATCACTCGGAGAATGTGACCGCCGCTGATGATCACGCCGCCATCGCTGCCACCCTGACCGCTCATTGTCTGATAGAACAGAAAATCATCGATCTTCGAGGTGTCAAGGGTGACCGGCGCGGAGCCGATCAGAAACTCATCCAGACGGTTGATCTGACCGGTGCGCGGACGCAGCGTGCCGCCGTCAACCAGCAGCATGCCGTATCCCTCTGCGACATCCGGTTTTTCGACGGAATTGAATTCGAGCACACCACCGCTGATAATCTCGACTATACCGGTGCTGCCGTTGCCGCCCTTGGCCAGAATCAGCGACTGCACATCAGCCAGACCACCGGTCACACGCAGAATACCGGTACCCTGACTCTCACCCAAACGCATCGAACTGCCCACTCCCTGATGCACCAGTGTGCCTCCATCCACCAGAACGGTCGAAACTCCGTTTGATGCGTTGTTCACATAGAAACGCTTCTCGATATTGCAGAGACCACCGCTGACCTGCAGTTCCGGACGGCCGGTGAAGAGGCCGGTACCGGGTTCCGTACCCAGAAAAAGCCCTTCCAGCCAAAGTTCGCCCCCGGTGATCTTCAGTTTTGACGAGAGACCTGCCGGAGCGGTCAGCGTGCTGCCGTTGCGCCTGCCGATCACACTCGTTTCTATGCAGCGCGTGTAACCGCCGCTTATCTCAACCTCGCCTGCGGTTTCAGCACCCGGTTGATCGGTTGTTTCAAGACCGACATAGAGTTTGCTCATAACATTGGTCTGGCCGGAACCGCCCAGAATGACCTTGCCGTCCGCAACCGACAACCCCGCGTAACCGACAGTCGGTCCATCGCCATTCGGAGCCGGAGCCGCCATAGCATCAAGAAAGCCTGCATTATTCTGGCCGAAATCATTGTACTCACCGGTGAAGGTGAATGTACCACTGCCGAATTTGAGCAGGCAGCCCGAGAGACAGGTCACATCCCCGCTGAAGGTGACATCGCCGCCAGCATTCAGAATGCCGCCGCACGAACCGGAATCAATCACCAGCGGCGGAACAATCGTACCGCCGGAATTCTGCAGATCAAGGGTTGCCCCTCCGACCCGGATACCGCCAGCGGGCAGAGCCGCCAGACGCAGCGTGCCGCCGTCAGCGGCAACTTGCCCATTGTAAGCCGGATTGGTGCCAGCCAGCTCAACCGTTCCGCCGTCGATCTTAACGAGATCACCGCTGCCGGTCAGATTCCCGGCAAGAGTGAGTGTCTCTCCGTCAAGCGACGCCAGAGCCGCTCCACCAGAACCCAGCGTGAGAACTGCGGTAATGCTCTCGGTGACTTCGCCCCGGAAAACAGCTCCATCCAGCGAGAGCGTGGCGGCGGCGTAGCTGCCGGGCGAAGTGATTTTCAGTGTTGTGTCGTCGCTTACCGTGACATCCGGATTGTTGGTTCCGGCGACCTTCACAACTCCGCCGCCCACGGCACTGATAGTTGCACCGCTGCCTGAAACAATGCCTTCCAACGCCAGCTCGGCTCCTGGCAGAACCTCCAGTTGAGCGTCGCCACTGATGTTGATCGCGGAACTGATATGATTCGTGCCGCTCAGATTGTGAACAAAAGGCGCACCATTTGAGTTGGTGAGAGTTATAACTGAACCGCTCAGCGTGTAGGCATAGCTGTGATCAAACACCATGCCGGCGACACTGCGCGGCACATCGACAGTCACCGTAGCGTCAGCAGTCAGAGCATCCAGAAAATAAAGTGTGGCATCAGAGTCCGCCGGCAGCAGCGGCCACCAGTTGGCGGCGTTGCTCCAATTGCCCGAACCGGTGTTATTCCAAATCGCTTCGCTGTTGTCATAGCTGAGCTGCATCTCAATGGTAGAACTGCCCGCATTGGTGACAAAACTGCAGCTCAATCCGATATTTTCATCTGCAAGCCGCCAGCCGGTGACATCCGGCGGCGAGCCGGAATAAGAGAAAACCGCAAAGTTGTCGGCGCGTGTCGGTGAAATGCGACTGCCCTTTTCAAACAAAATAATTTCAATATCCCCTATCGTTGCACCGGATGGAATGGATATCCGGTCACACTCGGAGCTGGATGCCGAAACCTCGAGTTCCAGCACAACCCCGCTGCCGAAGGTCAAGGAGCTGAATGCCAGAAGATCGTAACGATCGTTGATCAGTGAAAGCGTGGTGCTGTCGGCCAGAGTCAAGGCTGAACCGGCGATGGTGCCCTGCAGATCAAGCACGCCGTTAGAGACAATCATGGGGCCGCTGAAGGTATTGCTGCCACCCAGAGTCAGAGTGCCGAAACCGGATTTAATCAGCCCGCCACCCAGAGTGTCCACAGCACCGGTCAAATCCTGTGAAAGAGTCATGTGGTGAACGCCGCTGTCAATCAAAGCACCGCCGCTGCGTACCGTAACCGTCAGATTGGAGTTGCCGTCAAACACCTCTCCGGCACCATCCGTATTGATCAATTTCAGCCAGCCGCCGTCGAAAACAACATCTTTGGGTGATCCGGCCGTTGTGCCGATCTCAATTTTTTTAACTGCCAGCGTTCCGCCGTTGAGAAAGAGTCCCTGCCACCCGGTGCTTTTCTGATTGTAACTGCCGATCTGAAAGGTGCCGCCGGGTACATTGAAAAGCCCGCCGTTGATCTCGACCCGTGAACTCTGGGTGGCGGGGAAATCGGTGTTGTTGATATAATTGGCTCCCATGGTGAAAGCCTTGGATGCCGCGCTTGAATCGGTTTCGCCCAAAACATGCAGCTCACCGGCATTGATCACAAGATGGTTGGTCGTGGCTAACCCCTGACCATTGTTGCAACCCAGACGCAGATAGTTGCAGCTCAGAGTGCCACCTTCCATAAACATGTCACCATGCGCACCTGATACACCAATGAAGTTTGCCATAGAGCTGTCGTTGCCGCCATTGGCGAGATGTGTTCCGTTGCTGACAATCAGTGTTCCGTCGCTCGCAGTGCTGCCGCGGCCAAAGAAAAACCGACCACCCAGCGTCAGAGCACTTGCACCGCCCTCAAGCACAACCGTTCCACGATAGATCGCGAAGGCTTCAGCTCCGCCACTGGGTATATCAAAGGTGTCGCTAATCACCAGCGAACCCTCAGAATTGTCCATAACAAAATAACCGCCGGTGTGATTTACAGGGGCGTTGAAAAGCAATCTGCTCCCACCCGCAACTTGCAGATGGTGTGTCTCCGCCAGCTGCAACGGACACTCAAAAATCAAATCCCGCGTTGCCGCAGAGAGATCAAAATCTAAATCCGCTCCACCATCCAGCGTCAGAGTATAACCACCGCCGAGAGTAACCGTTCCGCCCGGATCAGCAACTGCTATGCCGTCAATGGTTAAATCGGTTCCCAGTCCAGTACTGTTGGCAACAGTAACACTGCTGTTCCATACCGCAACATCAGCAGCACCGGGAACCACACCACCGACCCATGACGAACCCAGATTGAGATCATCGGAATTGTCCGCCTTTACAATATCAGCGGCATTGAGAGAACCTGTTAAAAACGACACGGCACAAACCGCCGCCAACACTTTAGATACTTTCACAGACACATCCTTTCCAGATAATACAAATACAGTTTTTTCAATGCTAACGCTCCTCAATCGGGTTGTCAATTGCAGTTTTTTGTATTTTGCTTTTGACTTCCGCATAAACATAAAATAGAATTATGAAAATCCGGTATACTGGATTGCAACATGAATGACGCTGTAGGATCGCAAATCCGGGGTGATTTACCCCGGCTTCGTTTTCCTTGAGTGTAAGGTCTGACAATATGAATACCTGCATCCTCATTGGATGCTGACAAAGGAGATGTTTATGTTTGTGACAATCAAAAAAGGAGTTATGACCGTATTGTTTTTTTTATCAGCCGCTTTTGGGCAGGCTGAAACGATCGGATTGTGGAAGATTGATTACGCAGAGAACACCGGTGCCAATCTGCGCTGTCTGCTGCAGCCGGAGCAGGATATGGTTTACGAAGGGGCAGTTATCGAAGATCCAGGCCTGCCTTGGAACCTGCCTCCCAATCCTGACAGCACAGGCGGATTTCTGGACACCCCGGCCAACAGTCAAGCCGTTCTGATGGCTGCCGACTCAACCGGTTATCTCGGCGCACCGGGCATGGGGCCCTATCTGGATATGACCAACAGTTTCACAGTCGAAGGATGGATCAACCGCAGCAAAAACCCTCCGACTGAAGGACAATGGCACTGTGTGCTCGGTACGCGAGCTTCCGGGACTTCCCAGGGCTGGCTCTTTACTCTGCGCAATGTCGACGACGTACTGCGCTATGAGCTCTTTGCTCACGGTTCGGTTAAAGACCGCTCCAAATTCGACACCGTCATAGATCCCGCCGACACCAACTGCTGGCAGCATATGGCACTGGTATATGATCATCAGGGCGGTGCAGAGGGATTCGGCCAGTGGGAGCTCTTCATCGATTCGGAATCGATGGGTGTCATCCCCAATGATCAGGCACCGCCCGCCGCAGGCATAAATCTGAGCGGCGACTTTTATCTGGGTGGGCGCCCCTCTGACAACGCACACGCATTCCGCACCGGCTTCGACTACTGGCGCGTATCCGACTGTATTCTGAGTACCAACGAATTTCTCAATGCCGCCGGTGCGACCCCTCCGGCGCAGCATCCGACGCTGGCATTCTGGAAGCTCGGCATGGATGAGTACGGTTTTTTTGACGGACGCAACTACGTCGGCACCGATTACCCCCTGCTCGGGCGCTTCGGACGTCCGGTCAACAGCAGCACACAGGGCTCAAAGATACATGCGTTTGAAGATGTTCCCAACAGCACGGTGCAGCTCGATGACAACCAGGGTTCATTCGAAGTGATCGGAAGCGGCGGACAGCTCAACAACATGGAGGTCGGAGCTCTGCTCTCAGTGACCAACAGCTTCACGGTCGAAGGCTGGATACATCGCAC